>JALYTZ010000221.1 GCA_030854025.1 Vulcanimicrobiota bacterium | reverse complement strand
GATTCAGCGCGAATTTTCGAGCGCCGTCCGGGATGCGGTCGCGCGCGGCAATCGCCGTGTTAATCGCGCGATCCATTTCGTCGAGCGTATTTCGAATCTGCATCTGCAGTGAGAATCGCGCTGCGAGCGCTCCGTGCTTTGAATGCAAATTCGGATCGAGCGCAACGGTAAACGGCTTGGTAACCGTTTTCCCGCCGTAGCGCAACGTGACCCAATACGTTCCGGGAACGACTTGCGGCCCAATCGGGAAATCGTTTTCGCCGCCCGCGGCGCTCGGCACGTAAAAGCCGTTGACCTCCGTCGCGTCGGGGTATCGCAAATCCCATTGGAAATGATTCGCACCGGCGGCGACGGCGGTGGCCGCACTATCGGCAGCAGCTTTGATTTGTGCGGGTGACATCGATTCGCGCATTTCTGCCGTCAGCGCTTGCCCCGGCTGCTTCGGATGCAGTATAAACGTCCGAATCATGTGCCCGCGGCTGTCGCTGAAGCTAAGCGATGCCGGCGTTGCGCCGGAGTACCCGGCCGGCAGTGTGAAAAACACGGTAGCGCCGAACGGCGGGTTTTGCCCGCTGTCGGAGCGCGGGTACTCACCGCCGCCGGCCATGTGCGTGAGCCAAGCGGTTTGCGGCGCGAATAGCGCGCTCGTCGCATCGTTGCTGCGCGCAAGCTGTTCCAGCACCGTGAGATTGTCCAAAATCCAAAACGCGCGGCCGTGCGTTGCGACCGCCACTTGGCCTTCGCGCGAATCGATTGCGATGTCCCGCACCTGCACGCCCGGCAAGTTGAGCGTGAGCGGCCGCCACGACGCGCCGCCGTTGAAGCTGACGCGGACGGTATTGCGGGTACCGGCAAAGAGTACATTCGATTGCTGCGGATCTTGCCGAACGACGTAGACGTATTCATCGCTCGGGATGCCATTCGTCAGCTGCATCCAGTGAGCGCCGTAATCGGTCGTGCGGTAGAGGTACGGATGAAAATCGTCCCACATGTAGCGCTGCGCAGTCAGATATGCCGTGCCTTGCGCGGTATGCGAGGGTTCGATCGAACTGATTTCGGCGTACTGCGGCACCGCACGCGGCGTGATCGTGCGCCAGTGCGCGCCGTGGTCGGTGGTGACGTGAACGAGGCCGTCTGACGAGCCGGCCCAAAGCAGATTGCGGTTAAGCGGTGAGGCTGCCAAAGCGGAAATGTACGGATACGTTTCCGCGCTGGTTTGGTCGAGCTCGATCGGGCCGCCGGTCGGCCCTTCCGTTGCCGGATCGTTACGCGTGAGATCGGGACTGAGTGCGCGCCACGTTTCGCCGCGGTCCGTCGTGCTCATCACGTACTGCGCGCCGGCCAGACTCGTGCGGATTCGAAGCGGAAAACAGCACGGGATGCGTCCATGCAAAGCGGTACTTAAGTTCTTTACTCGTGGCGCCTTCGAGGTAATTCGGCCACGGGCTGACGCTGTGGTATTCGCCGGTTTTGGCGTTGTAACGCAAGAATATACTGAAGTAGCCGCTGCCGTACGTCACGTTCGGATTCCCCGGCTCCGGCGCAACGAACGTGCTCTCGCCATACGCAACGGGGCGCCAGAGGTCCGATGAAATGCCACCGAAGCTCGTCGCACTCGGGCCTTCGACCGAACCCTCATCCTGTTGGGCGCCGTACACGTGATACGGAAATTGTCCGTCGAGTGCGACGTGGTAAAACTGTCCGGTCGGCTGATTGTGTTCGGCGCTCCAAGTCTTGCCGCCGTCGGTTGAAACCGTCGCGCCACCGTCGTTACCTTCCAGCAACACGTTCGAATCGTGCGGATTGACCCATACGGTGTGGTTGTCGCCGTGCGGCGGCCGCGAGGCATGCCAAACTTTGCCGCCGTCGCGCGAAATCCAAAGCGCATCGACGTTAGGCGCGTAGGCGACGTTCGGATTTTGCGGGTCCGCGTAGATCGCGATGTAGTAGAATGCGCGCTGCCGCAATTTCATTTCGCTGTTGACGCGCGTCCAGGTTGCACCAGCATCGTTCGAACGGAACACCCCGCCTTCGTGCGCCTGCGCGATCGCATATACCACCTTCGGATCGGCAGGCGACACGGCGACGCCCATTTTACCGAGCAGCCCGGTCGCGAATCCGGGGTTCGCCGAAAGCTTGGACCAGTGCACGCCCGCGTCGGTCGTTTTGTACAATCCACTGCCCGGACCGCCGCTCGAAAGCTTCCACGGCGTGCGGTACATTTGCCACATGGTCGCATAGAGCGTGCTCGGGTCCTTCGGGTCCATCACCACGTCGTTGCCGCCGGTCTTCGCATCGACGTAGAGCATTTTGCTCCAGCTCTTGCCGCCGTCAGTCGTCTTGAAGATGCCGCGCTCCGGATTGTCTTTGAAGACGTGCCCGAGCGATGAAACGTACACGGTGTTCGGATTTTGCGGATCGATGGCAATGGCGGTCACGGTATGCGTGTCGCGCAAGCCTGCGTACTCCCACGTTTTCCCGGCATCGGTGGATTTGTAGATCCCTTCGCCGGTGACCATCGTGCCGCGCGGATCGCCTTCACCGCTGCCGACGTAGATAACGTTCGGGTCCGACGGCGCAACGGCGATAGCACCGATGCTGTTGGCGCCAAGCGGGATTTTCCCGTCGGTGATATTCTCCCATCGCACCCCGTAGTCGGTACTCTTCCAAACGCCGCCGTCGACTGCGCCCATGTAGAACACGTTCGGTTCTTGTGCGACGCCGGAAACCGCCACGACGCGACCGCCGATAAACGGTCCCACACTACGCCAGCGCATCGCCGACGTAACGTCGGCAGCACGCGCCGAAAAAGGCAGCGCCAAAAACATGACACCAAGCAAAACTAAAATCCGCTTCATACACCCACCACTACATCGCAACCCCCCCGCCTCCTCCACACTTGTCATCCTGAACGCGCGATACTTCGTTCGGAATCGCTTGAGTATTTCGACGGCGAGGAATAGCCGGAGAACGGCGCGCCGCTCCCGAAACGGCACGACATGAAGCGCCTCCTGTTTTCAATGTGCCGCGTACTTGGCATCGCCGTTTGTGTTGCAGCTCCCGTCGCCGTCAGTGCTGCGGGTGATGCAACGTCGCTCGCGACTGAAGGTAATGCGATGACCGTCGTGCTCGACGCACGCTTAGCGCCGCGCGGTTTGATGAAATCGCATCTCACGATTCCGGTGAAGCCGGGACCATTTACGCTCGTGTATCCGAAATGGATTCCCGGCGAGCACGGCCCGACCGGGCCGCTCAATGATTTGGTGGCGCTTCGCGTTGCCGGCGACGGCCGCGCTATTACTTGGAACCGCGATAAGATTGACATGTACGCGTTCCACATCGACGTTCCGCATGGCGTTTCGACGATCGACGTTGATTTCGATGTCGCGCTTAACGCGCCCGGCGATACGATGGCGACCAAGAACGTCGCGATCGTTAACTGGAACCGCGACGTGCTCTACCAAGCCGAGACCAATTCGCACGAGGTGTTCGTTAAGCCGAGCGTGATTTTGCCGCATGGTTGGAGTTACGGCACGGCCCTTCCCGGCGCAAAGCAATCCGGCGACCGCATTGATTTTTCGCAAGTGCCGCTAAATATGCTGGTGGATTCGCCGCTCGACATGGGCCGCTTCTCGAAACACGTCAAGCTCTGGCAGCAGGGCAGCGCCGTCGACATGCTCGATCTCTTTGCCGACAAGCCGCAAGACCTCGACATTTCGGCCAAGGTTCTGGGTGAATACAAGCACATGCCGGGCGAAGCGTTCGCCCTATACGGCGGCCGCCACTGGAACGTGTATCATTCGCTGATCACCCTTAGCGACGCAATCGGCTTTCAAGGTATCGAACATCATCAGAGCAGCGACGACCGCGCCCCCGACGACTTCTTGACCAATCCGCAGGAAGCGATCGCGGGCGGCGATCTTGCGACGCATGAATTTTCGCACTCCTGGAACGGCAAGTACCGGCGTCCGGCCGATTTGACCACGCCGAATTTCCAAGTACCGATGCAAACGGATCTGCTGTGGGTCTACGAAGGCATGAATCAGTATCTCGGCGATCTGCTTTCGTTTCGTACCGGCATCCGGCAACCGAAGACATATCCGGACTACTTGGCAAGCATTTATGCCGAAATGGATAGCGAGCCGGGCCGTCATACGACACCGATTATCGACACCACGACTGCCGCACCGTATCTCTACCAGGCGCGCGGCGAATATTCGTCGCTGCGCCGCACGGCCGGTGACTTTTACACCGAGGGGGAGTTGATCTGGCTCGACGCCGACACGATCATTCGCGCCGGCACCGGCGGGAAAAAATCGCTGGATGACTTCTTGCACGCGTACGCGGGTGGTACGAGCGGTCCAATCACCGTGACGTACACGCGCGCGGACGTCGAACGGCTGCTAGGCGAGGTGTATCCATACGATTGGCACGGCTTTTTCGAGCGCTACGTGTACCAGATATCCGAGCATCCGCCAACCGATATGATCGCGCGCTCGGGATATTCGCTCGTCTACAATGCAACGCCGAACCCGTTCATGGAAGTCGAAGCCGGGCTCAGCCACGGCGTCGACGATTGGTATTCGCTTGGCATTCGAGTGAGCGGCAACGGAACGATCCGCGACGTGCGCGAGGGATCACCCGCATGGAGCGCAGGCATGGCTCCCGGCATGAAGATCACCGCGGTAAACGAGCAAGAATGGTCCGCCGACACGCTGGAATATGCGATAAAACAAGCGCAACATTCGAGCGCAGCGATCGATTTGCTCGTCGACGACGGCGGCTTTTTCGGCACGCACCGCGTGAACTACCACGGCGGCCTAAAATACCCGCACCTCGTCCGCATCAAATCAAAACCCGACATGCTGGCAAAGATCATGGCCCCGCACGCGCATTAGCGCACGAGCGTCTTCAGGCGGGATTCGGCGGCAGTGGCTTTGGATTGGAGATCGGCGTAGGTCGCGTATTCGGCGGCGGTCGGTTTTTCGTATGCGAGTTCTAGCTCGTTTGCGAAGAATGCGATGTGGTCGCGCAGCTTCGTTTCGTAGAGCACGTCGCCTTCGGTTGAGTGGATGTTCAGCTGAACGTCGTCGGCGATGGCGCGATCGAGCTGGGTGCGTTTGGCTGCGGGGAGGCGATTTCGCGTCGTCATGGCTTGGGCGATCGTTCGGTTTAGGCTCTCGAGCGTTGCGTGCACGCGCATTTCCAGCGCGAGGCGCGCGTCGAGATCGGCCGTCGTCGGGTGCAGGCGTGGATCGAGCTGCAACTGCATCGGCTGCGTGAGGCGTTTCGCACCGTATTGTAGGACGACGGTGTAGGCGCCCGGGACGATCGTCGGGCCGTCGACGTTGTCGAGAAAATCGTCGGTCGTTGGTTCGCGAAAGCCCGGAACTTCCGCTGCGGGTGCGTAGCGCATGTCCCATTGGAACCGGTTCATGCCTGGTTCGACCGCGGTAAGTTCTTCCAGATCGAGCGCGCGTTTGTGGATCGCGTCCATCCGCTCGCGAACTTCGGGAGCGATCTTCTTTGCGTGTTTATCTTTTGCGTGCAGCGCGAAGCTGCGAATCGTGGCGCCGCGCGCGTCTTGGAACGAGAGCGTGAGCGGCGTCTTACCGTCGTAGCTGCCCGGCAGATTGAAAAATACAGTCGCGCCGTAGGCGGGATTTGGTCCGACGTCGCCTCGCGCGTTGCCGCCGTATGAGTGCGAGAGCCAGGCTGTTTCCGGCGCGAAGAGTTGCGCAGCAGCCACGCTTGGCTGCGGCGTGCGCGCGAGTTGTTCGAGTAACGCGAGATTGTCGAGAATCCACACGGCGCGTCCGTGGGTCGCAATGGCGAGTTCGCCCTGGCGCGAATCGATTGCCATGTCGCGCACTTGCACGCCGGGAAGGTTGAGCGCGAGCGACTGCCAGCGAGAACCGCCGTCGAAGCTCACGTATGCGGTGCTGCGCGTTCCGGCAAAGAGCAGCCGCGGTTCGCGCGGATCTTGCCGAACGACAAAGACGTACTGATCGTCGGGAAGGCCGTTCGACATCGGCGCCCAGTGCGCGCCGTAGTCCGTGGTTTTGTAGACGTACGGATGAAAATCGTCCCACATATAGCGCGAAGCGGTGAGATATGCGGTGCCTGCCGAGATGTGCGACGGTTCGATCGAACTGATTTGCGCCCACTGCGGTAACGCGGGCGGCGTCACGAGCGCCCATTTCGCACCGTGGTTCTTCGTGACGTGTACTAAGCCGTCGGCCGAGCCGGCCCACATTACATCGCCGTCGAGCGGTGATACGGCGAGCGATGCGATGTCGGGAAACGTTTCGGCGCTGGTTTGATCGAAGTCGATCGGGCCGCCGCTGTTGCCTTCGGTGCTCTTGTCGTTACGCGTAAGATCGGGGCTGAGAATCTTCCACGTCTTGCCCTCGTCGAGACTCGAGAATACGTTTTGCGCGGCGACGAGCAGTTCTTGCGGGTTGGCGGGCGAGAAGAAGATCGGGTGCGTCCAGCCGAAGCGGTAGCGCAGTTCACTCGACGGCGCGCCCGAGAAATACGCCGGCCACGGGCTTACGTTGTGCACCTGACCGACGCTGTTATCTTGACGCAGCATCGCGCTGTAGTAGCCGCTGCCATACGTCACGTTGGGGTCGCCCGGCTGCGGCGCGACGAAGGTGCTTTCGCCGGCTGCGACCGCATGCCAATCGCCGAGGCCAATGCTGCCGGTAGCGGTGGCGCTTGGCCCTTCGAATGCGCCCTCGTCTTGCGCCGCGCCGTAGATGTGAAACGGAAATTGCTTGTCGATTGCGATGTGGTAGTACTGCCCCGTGGGCTGGTTGTTTTCGCTGCTCCACGTTTTGCCGCCGTCGGTCGACACCGTTGCGCCGCCGTCGTCGCCGCCCAGCAAGATTTTCGGATCGTGCGGATTGATCCAGATGATGTGGTGGTCACCCGGCGGCGAAATCGTTCTCCACGTTCGCCCGGCGTCGGTGGTCTTGAACACGCCGTCGACTTCCGGAATGTACGCGACCTTGGAATTGGTCGGGTCGGCGTAAATGCTCATGTAATAGAATGCGCGCTGGCGCAGTTTCATTTCAGCGTTGACGCGTTTCCAGGTTGCGCCCGCGTCATTCGAACGGAAGACGCCGCCGTCGTGCGACTGCACGACGGCGTACACGACGTTGGGGTTAGTCGCGGAAACGGCAACGCCCATGCGGCCGAGGAGATCGCGCGCAAAGCCGGGGTGTTTCGAAATGTTCGTCCAGTGCGCGCCGCCGTCGACCGTTTTGTACAAACCGCTGCCGGGACCGCCGCTCGTGAGCTTCCACGGGACGCGCTGCGCCTGCCACATCGAGGCGTACAGCACGCGCGCGTTACGGGGGTTCATGACGACGTCGATTGCGCCGGTTTTGTCGTTCACGAATAGGATTTTCTTCCAGGTTTTGCCACCGTCAGTGGTTTTGAAGACGCCGCGATTGGAATCGGGCTTGAACACGTGACCCATCGAGGACGCGTACACGATATTCGGGTCGGCCGGATGAATGGCAAGCGCGCTCGTGGTATGCGTGTCGCGAAGGCCGGCGTACTGCCAGGTTTTTCCGGCGTCCGTGGTTTTGTAAATGCCGACGCCGGTGTCGAAGTCGCTGCGAATGTCGCTTTCACCGGTACCGGCGTAAAGCACGCGCGGATTTGATTGCGCGACGGCGATCGCGCCGATCGAGTCGGCGTTGCCCGGGATTTTGCCGTCGCTAAGGTTCGTCCACTCTTGGCCGTAGTCGGTGCTGCGCCAAATGCCGCCTTGCACGCCGCCGAAGTAGAACAGATTCGGATTGCTCGGCACGCCGGTGACCGCGACGACGCGTCCGCCGATGAATGGCCCGATGTTGCGCCATTCCAGCTTGCTCATCAGTTTTTGCGTGGGTGTTTGCGTTGCGGCTGCGGTCGCGAGCGGCCCCATGGTCAGCATGGCAATTGCGGCAAGTGTGAGTGCGCGTTTCATGGGATGGGATGTTAAACTGCGTCGTCGAACCGCCCTTGTCCGCGCATTGCGCCCAGCATATCGGCAAGAATCCACGCGGTTCCGGCGATTGCAAAGGTCTCGATCGTTTCGCTCCAGTTCGCGTGACTGTGATCCAATCGAAGTATCGGCAGCCATACGAGCAGTCCGAAGACCGCGAGCATTGCCGTCAGCAGACGCGTCGCCACTAGTGCCAATTTGTTGGCAAGGAGCGCCAAAGCCGCGAGCGCAAACGCAACGGTTGTGGCTGCCGCCCAAAACGTCTGGCTCGGCGGAAGCCATTTGGGAACGAGGCTCGCCGTCGCGGCAAGATTGATCGCCTGTTCGATTGCAAACGAAATGACGCACACCGCCAAGATCACGCTGCCGATGCGGTTACGAACGGCAGGCGTCCAAACCGCCGAAAACTGCGCGTACGCGAGTGCCGCCCCGGTAACGAGAGAAAACTGCTCGAAGAAGTTACCCCAGCGGTCGTAGACCTGCGGCGTGGCGACGATTCCCGGCACGAACGATAGCGCGAAGATACCATACACGACGCCAAGGATGATTGCGCCTACTCGCGCGGACCGGCCAAACTGAATCGCAATACCGCCGATCATCTGAGCGGCCGCTACGGCATAGACGAATACCGGTCCATCGTGCGCATTCAGTAGATGCCGAAGTTGGGGGAATTCCTTAAAATCCGGCCAGACCAACGCGATGATTCCAAAAGCGAACGAGGCCGCTCCAAAGAGATGACGGCCGAAAGGAAAACGCGGCATTGACTCGTTCATTCGTTCGGGATGGCCGTTCACGAACGAGTGCCGTTACGCCTGGCGCATATCTTTCAAGACGGCTCGTATGTAGGGCACGGCTTCACGAGGTACGATAAGGACTTCCAAGCGTGATTCAGCCGTGATCCGCAGCAAAGTCGACGTCTTCAGATCCGAACCAGACTCGATGTTCGAGATGGAAGCCGGTGACATCCCGGCGCACGTGGCGAGATCTTCTTGCGAAAGCTTGTTCCGTTCCCGCGCGCGGCGGATGGCGGCACCAATACCGGCGTCAGCGAGTATGCGATTAGCCTTTGAATAGGGCATTGCCGGCTAAGAAACGATGGCAAGCGCGCGCAGCCGCTGATATCCCG
>JALYTZ010000202.1 GCA_030854025.1 Vulcanimicrobiota bacterium | reverse complement strand
CGCGCACAGTCCGACGGTTGCGCGGCAGCAGTCGGTGGTCTCGCAAGCACGTGATACATACATCAAGCAGCGGGCGGCGGTATTGCCGCCCGTTACCGGTTCGCTCAGCAATACGAGTCAGAAATCGAATAATCTGCAGGGCAACTTCGCGCAGGTCGGGCTGCAGCAGCAGTCGGTCTTTAGCCAAAATACGGCTCAGATCGGTACGAACTACACCTTGTATACCGGAGGTCTGGCGGTCATCCAGCGTTTGATTGCGCAGCAGCAGTATCAGCAGACGCAAGCGGACCTGCAAAAAACCGAGAACCAGATCGCGACCGACGCTACGACCGATTTCTACGCGATCGCCACGAAAGACGAAGCCGTGCGCCTCGATCGCGGCGACGTCAATTACAAACACGCGTTGGAGTTGATCGCACAAGCGAAAGTCAACGCAGGCGTTGCTGCCGGCGTCGACGTGCTGCAGGCGCATGCCAACGCGGAACAGAGCCGCTCGACGCTGGCCGCTTCGCAAGCCGACGCGCAGAGCGCGCGCGACGCGATGGCGCAGCTCATCGGCGCGCCGCTCGACACGCAGTTCGCCATTCCGTCGCAGGTCGCGCAGCCGCCCCTGCCCCCGCAATCGGTCGATCGGCTGATCGCCATCGCGCAGGCGCATCGGCCTGACGTCGCTTCCGCACAGGGTGCGGTTGCAGTGGCCGACCTCAACCGGCGCACGCTCAACCAAGATTTATTTCCTACCGTTCAGATGAGCGCGGCGTTCGGCAATCAGTTCTCGCCCACAAGCGCCGGTCAGCCTTCGTTCTGCGAGTTCAATCCCAGTCTTTGCCACGGGCTGACCGGCCCGCAAGCGCGCGGAAACCCGGGCTTTTGGACGGTCGGCGCGACCAGCACGTTCGCGCTTCCGCTGATCGATTACGGCCAGCGTAAAGCGAACAAGCAGAACTTCGACGAGCAGATATCCGCGGCGCACAGCGCGCTCGATCAAACGAACGAGCAGGTTGCGGTCGACGTACGGCAGGCATACCGCTCGGCGCAAACCGCACTGGTGCAGCTCCAATTCGCGCGCGAAGAGGTCAAGGCCGGTGTCGAATCGGCTCGGGTCGCGCGGCTGCAGTATCAAAACGGCCTCAAAGCGCTTTCCGAAGTCATTTCGGCGCAGCAGACCGGTCTGTCGGCGCAAACCGATCTTTTCAACGCCCGCGTCAACTACGTCGACGCAATCGTCAAGTTGCGCGTCGCGCTGGGTATCTACGATGCGCCCGACGCCGTCGCGGACTTAAGGTAATACATGAAACGCACCCGAAACCTGATCATCATCGTGATCGCGCTCGCGATCATCGTCGCGGTCGCCGCCTTCGCCGGGCGCCGCAATCACGACCTGGCCACGGTTCGCACGCAAACGATCGGCTACGGAGCGTTTCAGGTCAAGCTTCCGGAAACCGGCGTCGTCCAACACCCGCGCGCCGCCACCGTGCCGACGCTGGTCGCGGGGAATATCGGCCAGATCGTGGTCCGCAGCGGCGAACGCGTCGGCGCCGGGCAACTGCTCGCGACGATCGATAATCCGACTCTGCGCACGGACGCGGCGGGATCGCAAGCCGATTTGAACTCGGCTACCGCGAATATATCGACCGCTCGCATCAACGAAGAAAATTCGAAGGTGAGCTATCAGGCGCAGGTCGCGACCGCGAAAAGCAATTTGAGTGAAGCGCAGCGCGTGTACAAAGCCGACCAATCGCTCTTTGCGAACAAAGCCATAGCGCGCAACCAAGTCGACACCGACAAAGCGAAACTCGATCAGATGCAGGTTGCCTACGATCAGGCCGTTCAGCAGCTTCGGCTCGGCGCCGTCACGGGCTACGGCCAAAACAGCGTCCAGTACGCGGCCGCCGCGGCCCAGAAAGCGCGCATCACGAATCAGCAAAATCAGGAACAGCTCGGGTTCACCAGCATTGTGGCGCCGTTTTCCGGAACGATCCAAACAATCACCACGCAGGCGAACGATCCGCTGAATACGCTGCGCCCCGGCGACCCGGTAACCGCCGGAGAAGCGCTGTTCACAATTGCAGCCAACAGCAACTACATCGTCAAAGCCCAAGTCGACGAGCAGGACATCATTAATGTGCGCCTCGGGCAGCAGGCCAACGTCACGAGTCAAGATTTTCCCGGCAAAACACTCGCCGGGCACGTGACCAGCATCGCACCGGTGGCCACTGCTTCAACCAATACTTCGAGCACGTCGCGTCAAGTGCTCACGACCGTGCAGCTCGACAGTTCGCCCGCGTTTCTCAAAGACGGGATGAACGTCGACGTCGACATTCTCACGACCAACGTTCCGCACGCCATCACGCTCCCGAGCAGCGCGCTGCTCAAGGACAAGCGCGGCTCGTACGTTTGGATCGTAAATCGCGGCACCGTCCACCGGCGCAGCGTTAAGACCGGTTTGGCGAACGATACCCAAGCGATCGTCAAGAGCGGATTGCTGCCCGGCGACGTGGTCGTCAATGACAAAACGGTGACGCTGACCGAAGGCGAAAAAATTAAAGCGACGACGCAAAGGGCTACGATCCCAGCACCGTGACGCGAATCCTAGCCTACATCGGCGAAGCATTCGGCGCGCTGTTGCGAAACAAGGCTCGTTCGATCCTTACGATGCTCGGAATGATCATCGGGGTGGCGGCCGTCATTTCCGTGTACGGCCTTACGACCAGCGCCGCTGCGGCCATCAACGCGAACATCAACAGCAGCGATGCTCCCGCGCTCACCATTTATCCCGACTCAAAACAGGCCAATCCTGCGCAAGCGCAACTGCACTATCGCGACGCGAACCTGATCGCCGTGTCGGCGGGCAGCTATGCCACGCGGGTGCTGCCGGTCTATAGCCCAAGCTATAATTTTTCGCGGCGGTATCAAATTCGCCACAACGCCCAAAAGATCGAATCGGCGGCGTTCTCGTGGTATGGCGGCGATGCGAAATTCAACGTGCTCGCCGGCCGCGCGCTCAGCGTTGCCGATATGGACGGCGCCGCCGGCGTGTGCGTCATTTCGCCCGATCTTGCGACGAAATTTTTCGGCAGCAATTCGGGGTCGATCGATCAGTCGATCACACTGAACGGCCGGCGTTTAACGATCGTGGGCGTTGCCAATACTGATACCGGTACGGCGAGCCAGGTTTTTTGGGGAACGTATTTTTTCGTGCTGCCGTCCACGACGTTTCACAACGTGGACCCCGGCAACATCGACGCGCTCTATATTTGGCCGGACGTTCCCGCCGACGAGGACGCCGTGCGCACGGTCGCGCTCGACACGCTTCGGCACGCGCACGGAATCGACGCGAAATTCACGGTCGATAGCAATCGGCAGCAACTGGAAACGTACAAAAAGGTCATCGACGTGATCGCCGCAAGCCTAACGGCCATCGGAGCGATTTCGCTCTTCGTGGCCGGCGTCGGCATCATGAACATCATGCTCGTCACGGTTACGGAACGGACGCGCGAAATCGGCATACGCAAGTCCATCGGAGCCAAACGCGGCGATATCGTCCTGCAGTTTCTCATGGAAGCGCTGCTCATCTCACTGATCGGCGGATTCGTGGGACTCGCCTTCAGTCTGTTGATTCTCGCGGGCGCGAGCAGCGCGCTGGCTTCAAAAATCGGACCCCTGCCAATTCCGTACGGCTCGGTTGTATTGTACGCGTTCGTTTTCTCGGTCGTCGTGGGCGTAACGTTCGGCGTCTATCCGGCGCTGCGGGCGAGCACGCTCGATCCGGTGGAGGCGCTCCGCTCGTGATGAACTATTTTCGCGAAGCGCTCGAAGTGCTCGCGGCAAATCGCTTGCGCACGATCCTCGCGCTGCTCGGACTGGTCGTCGGCGTGTCGGCCGTTATCGCGATTCAAGTGCTCGGCGCGGCAACCTCCGGAGCGACCGCGGGAATCTTTCAAGGTTTTTCAGATCACACGTTCATCGTGTACCCGAACGTGCACGGCACGTTTTCGCCCGAAGCCGGGCTGCTCGTTTCGGATGTCGAGGCCTTGAATTCGCTGCCGAACGTGAAGCTGGCTATTCCATACGAGACGCTGACGCGGACCGCGCAAA
>JALYTZ010000173.1 GCA_030854025.1 Vulcanimicrobiota bacterium | reverse complement strand
GACGTAGGCTCCCCGCCCACACGCGGAGAAGCCCGCGCTACTCCTGAAGAACGTGCCGAAGCTTCTCAAGCGCCTTCTGCTGCAGCCGCGAAACATGCATCTGGGAAACGTTCAACCGCTTAGCGATCTCGGTTTGCGACACGCTTTCATAAAAGCGCAGGTACAGGATCACGCGCTCCCGCCCGGTGAGCACCTCGAACGCCCGCTCGAGGTTTGCCTTGTCTTCGAGCAGCGCAAGCCCGGTGTCGGTCGTGCCGATGTAGTCGGCGAGCGTTTGCGACTTCTTGTCGCCCTCGCCTGAAAGCTCGGTGTCGAGCGAAAGCAGATTGTACGCCTGCCCGAGTTCTTGCGCTTCGAGAATATCTTCCTCGCTGGCGTTGAGCTGCGTGGCAAGCTCCGCGACGGTCGGACTGCGCCCGAGTTTCACCGACAGCTTTTCGATCGCGCGATTGACCGCGAGATTAAGTTCCTGGAGCCGGCGCGGTACCTTGACTGCCCAGCCCTTGTCGCGGAAGTAGCGCTTGATTTCGCCGACGATGGTCGGCGTGGCATACGTCGTGAACTCGACGCCGCGTTCCAGATCGAAACGGTCGATGGCCTTGAGCAGCCCGACCGTTCCAACTTGTATCAGATCGTCGAGCGCTTCGCCGCGATTAGCAAACTTCACGGCCAGATAGCGCACCAAGTTGAGGTGCGCGACGACCAGCTCACTTCGCAGTCGCTCGTACGCGGGTTCGCCGGGATGGTTTTTCGCGTCGGCAAAGCGCGCGAAAGCGTCACGCGTTTTCTGGCGACCCCAGCGCTCTTCTTCGGGGTGTTGATGCACGTTTAGGCGTAACTCTGGACTTTTTTGGTCATCACGAGATTGGTGCCGCGTTCGGGCGACACGTCGTATTCGACCGTATCCATCAGGGAGCGAATGAGGAATACGCCCAAGCCGCCTACACGCGGTTCGTCGACGCGACGCGATTGAATGTGTTCGGGCCGCGTTCCGTGTCCGTGATCCCGGACTCGGATGGTCAAGCCTTCGTATTCAGTTTCGCACGTGATTTCGATTTGGTCGCTTCCCGAAGCGTGCTGAATGCAGTTCGTGCAGGCTTCGGCAATAGCGAGCTTGATGTCTTCGATGTCTTCGATCGAGAAATTCAGGCGGTTTGCAACGGCCGCGACGGCCAAACGGGCGACGGCAACCCACTCGGCCTTGCTGGGAATCCGCAACTCGACGGTCCCGAGGGTGCCGCTCTCCCGGGACACAGGCTGATTCACACCAGAGCTTTCGTAGCGGCATCTTCATCGTCGTAGATCCCGAAGATCTTCACGAGGCCCGTGATGTCGAAAATCTTTTTGATTTGCGGATTGGTGCATACGAGATTGACCGTGCCGCCGTGCTCCCGCACGCGCTTGAGTCCGCCGATCAGCACGCCGAGTCCCGTCGAGTCGATGTAGCGAACTTTCTCTAGGTTGATAACGAGATTGTAGTGCCCTTTGTCGATCAGATCGCCGATTGCGTCCTTGACTTTCGGCGAAGTGTAGACGTCGATCTCGCCGTTGAGATCGACGACGTAGCTGTCCCCTTGCGCTTCACGAACGTTAACTTTGATATCCAACGTGTGCTCCTAAAGGTCTGATTTGCGCGAAAGATCGTCGCGCGTTGATTCCGCTTCCGACTTTCCTTGGTCGACCGCGTCGTTGACATTCGAACGCGCATTGTCGACCACGTTTTTACCGCGCTCGTATAGGTCGGACGCATTCGATTGCAGGTTTGAGGCAACGTCGGTCACTTGCGAACGAAGGTCGCCGGTCTTGTCCATGGCAAAGTTCGATGCTTCACGCGCCTTGCCGACCAGCAGATCCCGCGTTTCTTCCTGCGAAATCAGCAGAGCAGCGACGCCGCCGACGAGCGCGCCTACGAGAAAGCCAGCAAAAAAACCGCCCCCGCCGCCGCCCTCGCGCTCCTGCGGGCGTTCGTTGTAATTACTCATGATCGTCGCAACTCCAGTTCTTTACTCAATATGTTCGGAAATACCGTTCGAAACTTCGCCTTGCCGGCGTCCCTGAACGATCCGGCGCAGTCCCGCACTAATGCCGCTCACCGTCGCGCCCATGTTGATGATCGCGGGCGCAAGCGCACTCTGCGTGAGCTTGGCCGTGTGCGCCACCGACCCGGCTACGTCTTCGAGCGCTTTGACCACGCCCGAGAGTCGCGCAACCGTTTGATCGGCGGTGTCTGCGATGCCGCCGACGTGCGTGAGCATCGTACTTACCGGACGCCCGAGATTCGCGATTTGCTCGTCCACGCCGTCGAGCGTGCGATCCACGCGCTGCAGCGTTTTCGAAAGCCCCAGCATCGCGATGAGAACGCCGATTCCGATCAGAAGAACGCCGACTCCTACGCCAACGTCCAAGACTATAGCCCAATCAAAGCCCGTGCTCAAGACAAACCTCCGTAGCGCTTCGGACGTTACCCCCTCTTTCCCCAAGGCAGCACATTCTTACGCAGGAATTGGAGAAAACTCGCGCAGCTCGCCGATCGCGCGCGGCAAGACTTCTAGTACGCGATCGATGTGCGCGGCCGTGGTGTCCCGGCCGAGTGAGAATCGGACGACGCCGCGCATCCAGGCCTCGGGAAGCCCGAGCGCCGCAATCACGTGACTCGGCTCCAGAACGCCCGACATACATGCGGAGCCGGCCGACACGGCAATGCCTTCCAGATCGAGACGCATTAGGATGTGCTCGGATTCCACGCCCAAAAAGCTGATGCTGGAAAGAGTGGGCAGCCTAGGCTCGCGACCGTTGATCCGAACGTGCGGAATGCGTTCGAGTATCCCCGCTTCGAGCCGGTCGCGCAAAGCCCGCAGGCGCGGCGCCGTGCCGGCTTGCTCGGCTTGGGCGAAATCGAGGGCCGCCGCCATGCCCACAAGCGCAGCGGTGTTTTCCGTGCCTGCCCGCCGCCCGGACTCCTGGCCGCCGCCTCGTACGATTGGATCGAGCGGGATGCCCGTTCGCACGTAAAGAGCGCCGACGCCTTTGGGTCCGTAGAACTTGTGAGCCGCGAGAGAAAGCAGATCGACGGCCAACTCGACGGGCCGAATCGGCAGGTGGGCAGGCGCCTGAACGGCATCCGTGTGAAAGAGCGCACCCGCTCGACGTGCGGCGGCCGCAAGTTCGCGGACGTCCTGAATCGTGCCGATCTCATTATTGGCCAACATGACCGACGCTAGCGCCGTATCGGGCCGGAGCGCCGCCTCGAAGGCCGCGAGCGGCACGTGGCCGTCGCCGTTCACGGGAACGAGCGTAATTTCCCAGCCTTCTGCGGCAAGTGCGTCGAGAGCGTGCAGCACGGCGTGGTGTTCGATCGTGCTTGCAACCGCGTGGTTCGCGCGTCCGCGAATTGCGCGTGCCGCGCCGGCGATGGCAAGGTTGTCGGCTTCGGATCCGCCCGCCGTGAAAACTATTTCCTTGGGACGTACCGAAAGTGCGCGCGCAATGCGCTCGCGCGCGTCGTCGACGGCGGCGCGGGCGGCGCGGCCTTCGGCGTGCAGCGAACTTGCGTTATAGCCGTTGCGCGTGAAGTGCGGCAGCATTGCCTCGACCACGTCGGGGCGCGCCGCCGTCGTCGCTGCGTTGTCCAGGTAGATGCGTTCCACGATTTTTTCTATGTCCTCAGCGCGTTCCAAGAAAACCGTCTTATTCTATGGGTGTGCGAAGCTCCATTGCACACTCCGAGAAGTAGCAACGGGAAAACGGCGACCGGGACATGAACCGGCCGCCGTCTTTTTTTTTAGGCTTTTCTACGGCGTTCGATCCATTCGTGCAGCCGCTTTTCGGCGCCCTGAAGACCGGGATCGAAATACGCGCGATCGCGCAAATTTTCGGGTAGGTACGTCTGCAGACGAGCGGGCGGCGGCAAGTCGCCGGTGTGCCGGCGATAGTCGTCCTGTTCGTGCGCAAACGCGTACTCTTTTCCGTAGCCAAGTTGTTTCATCAATCCCGTCGGCGCGTTGCGCAAATGCATCGGGACGGGGTCGGTGCGCGTTTCTTGCACGTCGCGCATGGCTGCGGAGTAGGCGCGTCCTACGCTGTTACTCTTGGGCGCCGCCGCTAAATACAGCGTGGCGTGCGCGAGCGGATAAAATCCTTCGGGCATTCCAACGAAGTGCACCGCCTGCTGCGCGGCAATCGCAACTTGGATCGCTTGTGAATCGGCGAGTCCCACATCTTCGGAAGCGAGTATGACGAGACGTCGCGCGATGAACAGAGCATCCTCACCCGAATCGATCATTCGCGCAAGGTAATACACTGCCGCATCGGGGTCGCTTCCGCGCATGGACTTGATGAACGCGCTGATGACGTCGTAATGGGCATCGCCGGCCTTGTCGTACGTCGTTGCACGCCGCTGCATCGCGTCGGCAATCAGCGCGGCCGTAATAGTGCGCGTGCCCTCAATGTCTGCCGGCGCGGCGTCGGCCGCAAACTCGAGCGTGCCGAGAGCGCTTCGCGCATCCCCGTTAGAGAGCGCGATCAACGCGTCGCGGGCATCCGCTTCCAACTGCACGTTGGCGCCGCCGAGCCCGCGTTCGGCATCGGTCAGCGCGCGATCGACGATCGCTCCAACGCCTTCGTCGGTAAGTGATTTCAGTACGAACACGCGCGAGCGCGAGAGCAGCGCGGAGTTTACTTCGAACGACGGATTCTCGGTGGTCGCGCCGATCAGCGTTAGCGTGCCATCCTCGACGTACGGCAGCACCGCATCCTGCTGCGCCTTATTAAAACGATGGATTTCGTCGATGAAAAGCACGGTTCGCACGCCCATTGCGCGCCGCTGACGGGCTTCGGCAACCACTTTGCGCAAGTCGGCGACCCCGGCGCTGACGGCCGAGAGCGAGTGAAAGTTCGCGCCCGTCATGTGCGCGACGATCTGCGCAAGCGTCGTCTTGCCGGTTCCGGGCGGCCCCCACAAAATCATCGACGGAACGCGGTCGCTTTCAATCGCGCGCCGCAGCGCGCGGCCTTCGCCGACGGCATGCTCTTGTCCGACGAACTCGTCGAGCGAACGCGGACGCATGCGGGCTGCGAGCGGCATCTGCTGCGATTGGGGCGTCCCGAACAGCGACGGCGCTTCGCGATCCATTAGTGCGGGATCTTCGGCGTCTTAATGATTATGGGTTTGGGGGTCGCAATCGATGCATTGATCGCTCCGGGGAAGAGCATCGTTACGTTGCCGTCCGCTCGTCCGTCCTGTGAAAGCGTATCATATCTTGCGCGATCCGAATCGAGCGTGCGATCGCCCTGAACGAAGTGCACGTGTCCCTGCATGTCGAGCCGGTGCGCCTTGTCGTCGAGGCGTGCTTGCGCCGCGTTGGCAGTGGTCGAGCCCTGCTCGTAATGCACGTTGCCGATCGCATTGTAGACTTTCGCCGAACTGTCGACGTGCAGTTCGTCACAGGTGAGCGTTGACGGGCCGCGCTCGCCGCTCGGCGCAACGCTCGAGCCGGTGAGCGTTCCGGACGTATCGTGAATGCTGACCTTGCCGTACATCTGAAAAAATTTCTTTTTGTAATTGCCGGTTCCGCGATCGGCTTCGATCGTGGAACCATCGGCGCGTTTGAGCAGCACGTGATGCGGCGCGGAAAAATCGCCCGACTGATAGTCCGTGTCGATCTGCGAGGTCGCCAGGTTCCACTCGCCGATCTGCGCGTTCGCGCCGGGCGAGGGGGAAGGCGATGGTGACGGAGAGTGCGCCGGCGCGGCGCCCAGCGAGGCGATCGTCAAAAGCAGTGCGAGCGCTGCGGCGTTTCGCTTCATCTATTGAATGACGTGGACGTGACCGCTCAAGTGCAGCTCGTGCGTCGCCTGATTGAGCACGGCACGGTCGGCCGAGAGAGCGCTCGCGCCCTGCGTGAAATGTACGCTGCCGGTTGCGGTGTATAATTTCGACGCGCTGTCGACTTGGAGTTGATCGCAGAGCAGCGTGGACGGCTGGCCGCCTTTGCGGCCGCCGGCAAGGCTGGAGAACGCTCCGCTCGCGTCGTGCAGAACGACGTGGCCGTAGAAGGTGGCAAACTTCTGCTTGAAATTTCCGACCGCGCGATCGGCATCCACAGTGTTTCCCGGTCGATCGAGATGGACGTGCGTGGGCGCGTTAAAATCACCCGAGGTCCAATTCGCGTCCAGTGAGTCACTGCTGAAATTCCAGTCGCCGAACGTGAGGCCGGCGACCGAGGATTGGGCAGGTGCGAACTTCGCCTGACCGGTCTTGGCGACCGCGGTTGTTAGGGGCGCTCCGAGCGCCACAATTGCGGCGAGAGCCGCCAGCTTTACGAGGTTCATCATGCATTCCGAATCTTGACGGCCTGGCGGACGACCGGTCCGAGCAGTTCCGTTAGTCGTTGGTGGCCGACTACCCCTTCGCGTAGGAGCCGGGGCTGCGGCCCGGTCAGATCGATCACGCTCGACTCCGCGCCGCTGCGCGTGGGCCCGTTTTCGACCAGCAGGTCAGCGGGCGGCAAGCCCGATCCGTCGCCGCCGCCACGGTACGGTACTTCGCCGCTCGTGTTGGCGCTGGTTGCCGCCAGTGGCCCGCACCGTTCGAGGATCGCTCCGCAGAGCGGGTCGTCGGGTACGCGGAACCCCAGCGTCGCCAGCCCGGATGTCACGTCCTCACTTATAAACGCAGGCCGGCGTACGATCAGCGTCACTCCTCCGGGAAGCAGGCGTTTGGCGGCAGCCAGTGCCAGCGCGTTATCCTTGGCGTATTCCAAAAACTCCGCGACGGTGGCGAGGTGAAGCGTCAGCGGCTTGACGTCGGGGCGCTTTTTCGCGCCGTAGATTCGGGCAATCGCGCGGCTGTCGTACGGATCGCAGCCGATGCCATAGACGGTATCCGTGGGGAAGATCACCGTCCCGCCGCCGAACGTGACTTGCGCGACTTCTTCTGCGACGCGCGCAACGGACTCGCTGCGTGCATCGATAACGTTGGCGACTTTCATAACTCTTAAGGGTTCTACCCGGTTTAAATGCGAACGCGCATCCCTGTACCGAGTGCGACGCACGAAAGCGGATCGTCGGCGATGATGACCGGTATGCCGCAGACTTCCGCCAGCAGTTTGTCGAGACCGCGCAGCAGCGCTCCGCCGCCGGTGAGAATAACG
>JALYTZ010000168.1 GCA_030854025.1 Vulcanimicrobiota bacterium | reverse complement strand
CCATCGAGCTGGCGGCCACGCGGCTGAAAGTGCTATCACTCGAGCAGCTTGCGGCCAAGCTCGACGAGCGTTTCCGATTGCTCACCGGCGGCAGCCGCACCGCGCTGCCGCGTCAGCAAACGATGCGCGCGCTGATCGACTGGAGTTACGACCTCTTGTCCGAGAACGAAAAAACCGTCTTCCGCCGGGTTTCAGTGTTTGCGGGCGGTTGTACGCTGGATGCCGCCGGCGACGTCTGCAGCGACGAGCGGATCGAATCGTGGGATATCTTAGACGTGGTTGCCGCTTTGGTAGAGAAATCGATGGTGGTAGCCGAGTTAGGAGACGCCGACCAGCGGTATCGCTTGCTCGAATCGACGCGGCAGTACGCGCTGGAAAAATTGCTGGAGAGCGGCGCACAGGCGCATCTCCGGGAACGGCACGCGGCGTATATGGTGAAAATCGCCGAACGGGCCGCATGTGAAATCGAATCGAAGCCGATGGGCGGCTGGATCGCGGAGCTCGCGCCCGAACTCGACAACTTTCGCCTCGCGCTCGATTGGTTTATCACGGAGCGGCAGAATGTGGAACGGGGCGCACATCTAGTTGCGCTTCTGTTCGAACTTCTCGTCGGACTTTCGCGAACAACGAGGTCTGGCGCTGGTGCGAACAACGAGGTCTGGCGCTGGTGCGAACACGCGCTCGAAGCCCTGGGGCCGGATGCGTCGCCGCATTTGCGTGCGCCACTCATGAACGACATGTCCGTGGTATCCAGCTCGCTCGGGAAAGGGCTGACGCAGCGCAGAGACCTCGCGCGCGAAGGTTTGGAGCTTTTTCGCGCCGCGAACGATCGAAAAGGCATTGCAAAGGCTATGCTCTCGTACGGTTCACAGCTCGTCTTTTTCGGCGAGGGCGCGCAGGGACGCCCGCTTCTGGCGGAGGCTTTAGAAATTGCGCGCACGACGGGCGACCGGCGCCTTATTGCGCACGCGCTGGCGCTCGACTCGTATGCGAACGACGACATCGTCGAACGGCGCCTCCGCATGAAAGAAGCGATCGGCCTCTTTCGGGCAGCGGGCGACGAACTCGGCTCGGCGCGCACGCTGAGCTGGCTCGCCGAGCACGAATTCCGCGCGGGCAATACAACACGCGCACTTGAAAACTCAAGTGAAGCAATTATCGTTTTGCGCCGGCGGCGATTTCGCGCTAATCTCACCGTCCAATTGATGAACAGCGCGGCATACAACATCTGGCTTGGGAATTTTCAAGAAGCCCGCGATCGAGCTCGCGAATCCATGGGCATCTGCCAAGAGATTCAAGACCATCTTGATATTCCGATTTGCATTCAGCATTTGGCGTACGTCGCGGCGGAGACCGGTGACGCGCGCGTCGCCGCGAGGCTAACCGGCTTTGCTGATGCCCGCTTCATTCAGATCGACGAGCCGCGTCAAGGGACCGAGCAGATCTCTACGATCGTCTCGTAGCGCTCCTGACGGAGAAGCTTTCCGACCCGGAGCGCGCGTCGCTCATGCACGAAGGGACGATGCTGACCGAAGATCAGGCAATCGCCGAAGCAATGGCGGTGTAATAACCAACCGCACGTAGCGTCTACGCACAAGGTCATGAACCTGCTGTCTCGCAGGTGGGTGCGGCCCGGGCGCAGGTGTGGCAGGTGGTTAAACCCAAGCCACGCCGTCGTATCCGGAGCTGATGCTCCCTAGGTGTTATCATTGGCCCAGCACCTAAAATGCGTTGCGCGCTACGCGCAGTCGATGTTCCCACTGTATCACCGCGGTCAAGACTTGACAGCAGCCGAATTTTGCGAGTGGTTTCGAGGACCCGGGAATGCGAGGTTGAATGCGCTTGCGCATGCCTGCCCTCGAATTATCGCTGACTCGGCTCGAATTGCCGCTCGTTCATCCGTTCAAAATTGCTCGCGGCATCGAAAATGTCGCAAGCACGGCGCTCGTTCGGCTCGGCTGGAATGGGCTCGAAGGCTTAGGGGAATCGGTTCCCATTCCGCGCTACGGCGAATCGGTCGACAGCGTGCTCGCCTATTTTGGGGCACATCCACCGGCCGGCGACACGCCGTACCTGCTCGACGATCTTCTCACCGATGGGATTCCACCGGCCGCGCGTTGCGGGTTGGATTTAGCTCTTCACGATCTGATCGGTAAAGATTGCAACAAGCCGCTGTATGCGCTGCTCGGATTGGATCCGGCAAAAACGCCGCTTACGTCGTTTACGATCGGCATCGGCGACCCCGAACTCACGCTGCAGAAAGTCGCGGAGATCGGCGATCATCCCGTCATGAAAGTCAAACTCGGGCTGGGCAGCGTGCGTGAAGAAGTTGAAACCATCGCGCTGATTCGCTCGAAGTACACCGGAACGATTCGCATCGACGCCAATGAAGGGTGGACCGCCGAACAAGCGGTCGAAGTGCTCGCCGAACTCAAGCGCTACGACATCGAGTTTTGCGAGCAGCCGATTCCCGCGGGTCATCCCGAACAGTTGCGCTACATCAAAGAACGCAGCGCCATTCCGATCGTCACCGACGAAGACTCGTTGACTGCGAGCGATTTACCGCGGCTGCACGGCTGCGTCGACGGCGTCAACGTGAAGCTCGTAAAAACCGGCGGCATTCGCGGCGCCATCGCGATGATTCATACTGCGCGCGCGCTCGGGTTTAAAATCATGCTCGGCTGCATGGTCGAAAGTCAGATTTCCGCAACGGCGGCCGCGCAGATTTCGCCGCTCGTCGACTGGGCCGATATCGACGGTCCGTTTCTCACCAAAGACGATCCGTTCTCCGGCATCACGTACAATGCGGGAAAAATCGTACTCCCCGACGGTCCCGGATTGGGCGTTCGGCAGACCGCGCACGCGGCATAGACGCCCAATCGCATGCGACGCTACGCCATACTCGCGCCCGGCCAATTTGCCGACAACGCCAAAACCGCTCATGGCGTCATCGCATATGGCACCGATCAAACCGTTGCTGTGATCGACCCAACCTGCGCGGGGAAAACGGTGGCCGACGTGCTTCCGCACTTGCACAGCGACGCGCCGATCGTGGCAACGCTTGCGGAAGCGCTGCGCTACAAGCCGACCGCGCTGCTCATCGGCACGGCTCCGAAAGGCGGCCAGCTTCCGCAAAGCTGGCGCGATGAAGTGTTAGGCGCGTTGCGGGCGCGGCTCGAAGTCGTGAGCGGCTTGCACGACATGCTCGGCCGCGACGAGCAATTCGCGCAGGTCGCGCGCGAATGCGGCAAGACGATCTGGGACGTGCGCGAACCGCCCGACGTGCCGATTTTCAGCGGCGATGCGTACGGGGTGCGCGCGCCGGTTTTACTGGCCGTCGGAAACGATTGCGCCGTCGGCAAGATGACCGTCATGCTCGAGCTGGCACGCGCTGCGCACGAGCGAGGCAAGCGCGCGGAGTTCGGCCCGACGGGGCAAACGGGCATCATGATTGCGGGCTGGGGAATCGCCGTCGATCGCGTCATCTCCGACTTTGCGGCCGGCGCCGCGGAACAAATCGTGCTGCAGGCCGCGCAGCGTAACCCCGATTACATTTTCGTGGAAGGTCAAGGCGGGATCAATCATCCCGCGTATGGGCCGGTCACGCTTGCGCTGATGTACGGCGCCGCTCCCGACGCGCTCGTGCTGGTTTGCGACGTCACGCGCACGGTCATCGAAACCTACGAAACGCCGATCCTCGGCTATCGCGAGCTAATCGTCACCTATGAAGGGTTGCTGGCAACGATCAAACCGGCAGCCGTGATCGGACTCGCGCTGAATACGCGCGGATTATCGGACGAGCAGGCGCGGGAGGCGATCGCGCGAGCCCGCGCGGAAACCGGGCTGCCCGCCGACGACGTCGTACGGTTTGGTCCGCAAGCCCTTTACGATGCCATGATTCCCAACTTGCACAAACGCCGTTCGCTCGCCGAGGAGACTTAAAGCATGAAGGTTGTTCGATCGTTGCTCGCGCTTGCGCTGTGCGCATCGATGTTCGCGGCGTGCACGAAAAACGGCGGCGTCGCGACGAAGGGCGGCCGAAACGCGTGGACGATTCCGGGCACCCTGCGGTACGGACGCGAAGACGAGCCCGACAGCCTCAATCCGATGTTCGCGCATACGGATGCGACGGATCAGACGACCGGCCTGCTGTTTTCCGGCCTGTTGCGCTACGATGACAACGGCAATTACATTCCCGATCTCGCAACCGCCGTTCCAACGTATGCAAACGGCGGAATATCCAAAGACAACAAAACGATAACGGTCCACATGCGCAAGGGCGTAGTCTGGTCCGACGGCGCGCCGCTAAACGCACAGGACTGGATGTTCACGTACCATGCGGTGAAAAACCCCGCAAATAACACGAAGCTCGACGTGGGCTGGGACAACATCCAATCGGCGTCGGCGCCGAACGATTACACGATCGTGATACATCTCAAGAAGCCGGATGCGGCGGTTCTGGGAATTCTCGCGGACGGCGGCGGTTCGTCGTATCCGCCGCTGCCTGCGCATTTGCTCGGCAAGCTGCCCGACATCAACCGCGCGCCGTTCAACGAGCACCCGATTTCAAGCGGGCCGTTTCTGTTGCAGCGCTGGGATCACGGGAGCCGGCTCGTCTTCGTGGCGAACCCGAAGTACTTTCGCGGCAAACCGAAGCTCGATAAAGTCATCTGGAGCGTCGTCCCAGATCCAAACACCCTGTTCAACGAACTCAAAACGCACGAAATCGACGTATACTCGTCGGTCGGCGAAAACGACATCGCGCGCTTAAACTCCATTCCCGGAATAACCGTCAATAAAAAGCTCGTTGCCAACTGGCGGCATATGGGCATAAACACGAGCCGCCCGCAACTGCACGATCGGCGCGTGCGGCTCGCCATTGCCGAAGCGATCGACTTCAAGCGCATCAACGATACGATCTACCACGGTTATAACGAACTCGCAACGAGCGACGTGTTCCCGCTTTCATGGGCTGCGCCCACGATTCCGCCGTACAAGTACGACCCGCAAGACTCCAAACGTTTGCTGGCCGCCGCCGGGTGGACGATGGGCAGCGACGGCGTGCTGCATAAAGGTCCGCTCGCAATGAACCTTACGATCTCGACGCAGACGAACAAACAGCCGAATGAAGACTCGGAGATTCAAATCCAAAGCCAGCTCAAACCGCTGGGCATCAACGTGACGATTCACAACTATCCGGTGAGCCTGCTGTTCGCGCAGAACGGGCCGCTCTACAGCGGACACTACGACCTTGAATGGTCGATCGAAACGAACGGTCCCGATCCCGATAATTTGGGCCTGTGGGGAAGCGCGTTCATTCCGCCGCACGGCGCGAACACGAGCTGGCTCAGCGACCCGCTTGTCGACTCATACGCTGCGCAAGCCAAAGAAACGTTCGATCAGGCCAAGCGCAAAGCGCTCTATCAAAAAGAAGAAGAGCGGCTGCACGCGCTCGTTCCAAACGTTGTTTTTTATTGGGAGAACTCGTATACCGGAATAAACAGCGACGTGAAAAATTACAAACCGGCCGCGTTCATTCAGGATACGTGGAACGCCTGGGAATGGGAGATCTGAAATTCCGTTAGCCTTTACCACGCAAGGCGGTTCCGGCAGCCTTCGTTTCGAAGCGGCGCGTGAAGGCGTGCTGAGCTGGAATACGTATGCAGCCGCGGGAACGCTCGAAATCCGACTGCTGCGCGCGGGCGCGCCTGCCACACCCTGGCTTCGTCACTCCGATTGGACGCCGGGCGGTCGCACCTCGCACAGCCCTTCCCATGCCGACGTGAACGTCGCCGTCGATGTCGTTTCCAGTACGCTGCCATTCGACGGAATAGAAGTGCGCGCCGAAGGCGTGGAATTTAACGCGCTCGCCTTCGCGACGCCGACGCACGCATCGACTTCGCTCCCCTATGCAGGCGCGTCGCGCATTCTCGACGTGCCCGCGCGTTCGCAATTCGTTGATGCGAACGAGCGCGGCTGGTGCAGTCCGACGAGTCTCTCCATGCTCAACGCGTACTTCGGCTTGGAACAAGGCGTCACGGAAACCGCGCGGGCCGTGTTCGATCGCGCGTATAACGGGACCGGCAATTGGTCGTTCAACGTGGCGTTCAGCGGCAGTCTCGGCCTGCGCGCGGCCGTCGTTTATCTGCAGAACCTCGACCATGCGGAGCGCTTCATCGCCGCCGGCATCCCGCTCGCGCTTTCGTACAGTTGGAGTGCCGACGAATTACCGGGAGCGCCGCTCGAACAGTCCGATGGCCATCTGGTCGTCCTGTGCGGATTTACGGCAAACGGCGACTGCGCGGTAAACGATCCCGCACATCCCAAGCTTCGCGTGGTGTATCCGCGTGTCGCGCTCGAACGCGTGTGGCAGCGCAACAAGGGCGTCGCGTACGCCGTCGCGCCGGCGGGTCTGGATTTTGTCGCGCTCGTCGACCGCTAATGCAGCCCGACGAACGCATCACCTCGCTTGAGGCGGTCCTTAACGCGCCACTGCAGATCGCACTCGTCGAACCCGAAATTCCACCGAACACGGGCAATGTCGCGCGCTTATGCGCCGCGACGGGCTGTGCGCTGCATCTCGTCGAGCCGCTCGGCTTCCGTATCGACGATCGCGAACTCAAGCGCGCCGGCCTCGACTATTGGCAGCATCTCGACGTCGTGGTTCATCCGTCGCTGGATGCGTTTCTGGCATCGACGGCTGCAATGCGATGCTGGTATCTTTCGAAACGCGCGACGACACCGTACGCGAGTGCAGCATTTGCGCGCGGCGATGTCTTGGTCTTCGGCAAAGAAACGCAAGGTCTGCCCGAAGCGCTGCTCGCTAAGAATGTAGGGCGCTCGCTGCGCATCCCAATGCGCGAAGACAGCGTGCGCAGCCTCAACCTATCTACCTCCGTCGGAATCGTTACGTATGCGGCGCTGGTGCAACTTGGCTTTCCCGGCCTGGCATGATCGACGAGGCGGCGATCGCAGCAATCTCCGAACACGTCATTCGTTGCGGGCGCTGCCCGGAATTGCGCGCGTACTGCGCGCAGCTGGCCACCGAAAAGAAGCGGGCGTATCGCGATGAGGAGTACTGGGGAAAACCGGTGCCGGCACTTGGCGACGCCGATGCACGCGTCATGCTCGTGGGACTCGCGCCGGGCGCGCACGGCAGCAATCGCACCGGCCGCATGTTCACCGGCGATGCTTCAGGCGATTTTTTGTATCCCGCGCTCTATCGCGCTGGTTTCGCCAATCAACCGGCGGCACTCGATCGATCCGACGGACTACGCTTGAACGACTGCTTCATCACCGCTGCAGCACGGTGCGCGCCGCCCGGAAACAAGCCGACGCCCCAAGAACTGCGCAACTGCTTCCCTTACTTGCTCGAAGAGTTCGCCGCCCTCGGACGGCTGCGCGTCGTCATCGGCTTAGGATCGATCGGGATGAACGCCGCACTAAAAATGCTTGCCGCATCAGGCTACGCATTCGAAAAGCGTCCATTCGGCCACGGCATCCAGGTCGACGCCCACAAAGACGAGCGCATCGTCACCGCCATCGCCTCCTACCACCCAAGCCGCCAAAACACCAACACCGGCGTCCTAACGACGGCTATGTTCGACGGTATTTTCACGCAAGCACGCAACCTGCTCGACGTGTAAATGAAACGCAGGGCAAAAGCCGTTGCACCCCGGGACTGCCTCTCGTGTCAGCGGCATCTAAAAGTATCGAGAGATTCGTTCCATGCGAGCAAAGTGCTGTATTTGGTGGAGTTATTGAGCGCACCGCAAATCTGTTTTGGGTGTGCGATCTATTTGAATCGTGTTATGCGGCCGCAGGAGTCGACGGCTTTGGCTGGGGTAAGCATTCCGGTGCTGGTTTTGCGGAAGCCGACGATTGTGAGTGGGGGCGCGTTGACTTCGGGTGGGCCGAAGCGGCGTTCGAGGCGTAGGGCGGCGTCGTGATCGCGTTCGGGATTTTTTGAGCTTTTGATGAGTTGGAATCGCTGCACGGCGCCGTTTTTCGCGAATAGTACGCGGTATTCGATTCCGGCGTCATCGCGCACGTTAAGGTCTTTGCAGGCATTTCCCGAAGCGGCGGATCCCGGCAGCGCGAAAAATACCGCGCTTATCACGAGCGCGGCGAAACCAGCCGGCACGAGCCAGAATCGTCGATTCATTCCCTTAGGTATCGGCCGTAGTCGGCAAATCGCTAGGCCGGCGTGGCGGTGCTCTTGAGCGCCAGGTCTTTGATCAGCCGCTCCGGGATGGCGGCCGGGGCGTCCATCATGACGTCGCGCGCCAGTTGATTCTTCGGGAACGCGATCACGTCGCGAATGTTCGTTTCGCCGACTGCGAGCATCACGATGCGGTCGATGCCCAGGGCCATGCCGCCGTGCGGCGGCGCGCCGTAGTCGAGCGCGCGCATGAAAAACCCGAACCGGTCCTCGATCTGTTCGTCGTTCATGCCGAGCATCGTAAAAATTCTGCGCTGAAACTCCGGCTTGTGTATGCGGATCGATCCGCTCCCGAGTTCGAAGCCGTTGAGCACCATGTCGTAGTGCTGCGCGCGCATCGCCATGGGATCGCGGTCGAGCAGGTCCCATTGGGCCTCGCCGGGCGCGGTGAACGGATGATGCGCGGGGGCCGGCGCGCCCGTTTCCTCGTCCATTTCGAACAATGGAAAATCGGTGACCCATGCAAATGCGTATGCACCGGGATCGCGCAGACCGCGGCGCTCGCCGATCTCGTTGCGCATGCGTCCCGCGACGGCTTGCGCAGATTCGCGCGCGTCGGCGAAGATCAGGAGGGCATCGCCGCGTTCCGCTCCGGCGGCAGCGGCGACCTTCGCGACGGTGTCTTCGTCAAGAAACTTCTGCGCCGAACTCTTGATGCCGTCGGTGCCGTACGCAACCCAAACCATGCCTTTGGCGCCCATCG
>JALYTZ010000154.1 GCA_030854025.1 Vulcanimicrobiota bacterium | reverse complement strand
GACGACATCGCAGCGCTGTTCGTGCAGCGCTCGCGCGGCTACGCACCGCGGCCGTCGTTGTCGGTCGCCGCCTGCGAGCGCGCGTTCGCATTCGTAAAGGCGCGCCGTCCGGACGTGCCGATCCTGGTCGACAATTGTTACGGTGAGCTGGTTGAAGCGCGCGAACCGACGCACGCCGGCGCTGATTTGGTCATGGGATCGCTCATCAAGAACCTGGGTGGCTCGATCGCGCCCGCGGGCGGCTACATTGCGGGGCGAGCGGATCTGCTCGAACGAGTTGCCGCGCGCCTCTACGCGCCGGGACTTGGCGATGCGCTGGGCCCGACGCTTGGTTTCGGACGGGATTTCATTCAAGGATTGTTTCTCGCGCCGCCGATCGTGGAGCAGGCGCTGAAGGGTTTGGACTTCGCGGCTGCGCTCTTCGAGGAGCTGGGATTCGGCGTCGATCCGCTGCCCGGTAGCGTACGCACCGACATCGTGCAGGCGATTCGGCTCGGAAGTCCGCGCCTGCTGCGCGCCTTTGCCGAAGGATTACAAAGCGCGATGCCGGTCAATGCGCGGTTTCGCCCGGAACCCGGCACAGTGCCAGGTTACGTCGACCCGGTGATCATGTCGAGCGGCGCCTTCATCGGAGGCGCGACAATCGAGCTTTCGTGCGATGCGCCGTTGCGCGCGCCGTTCGAAGTGTACCTTCAGGGCGGCACGATGGCCGAACACGGGATGCTCGGGGCCATGCGCGCCGCCGCCGAGGTGTTGAAGGCGCAGAGCCCGGTGTGAAGAACCTTTAGCGGCAGTGAATATGCAAAACTCGGGCGCTCCGCAACAACGGCGTTATTTTCGAGCCAGTGTGGACTTTCCGGTGACGGTCATCGTGCAGGGCGACGAACTCGTGATGTACGGGAACGCGATCAATTTAAGCGGCGGAGGCGTGCGCGTTTCGACCAAGAGCGATTTGTCGTCGGGGCAAAACATCACACTGCGATTCACGATTCCGGAAAGCGAACGCGAAGTGATGATCCGCGGACGAGTGGTGTTGTCGTTTTTCGACGCCGGCAAGCAGATGTTCATCCACGGCGTCGCGTTCACGCAGATCGCGCAGAACGATCAGGCTGCAATCGTCGAATACATCCACGAACTGCAGCAGCACGCCTAAGGGCGCGTTACGGTCTTACCCGCCGGTTTCGCCCAAAAACCCGTAGAAAAAGTATTTATTGCCGTCGGAAAGCGTGAGCACGATGCGTGTCTCTTCGAGTTCCGCCGACGCGACGGTTTTCCCGACCATCGTTTCGAGAATAGCCTGCGCCTGCAGAAACTCCGCTTCGCGCAATGCATCCGGCTCAACTTCGATCAAGTGGAGCAGCTCGTCAATTCGGTCGTTCATTCGCTCTTCTCTGAGCCCCATTTCCACATACATAGCGTCACTTAGAAGTGTATCGTCCGGGGACCCCCAAAGAGTTAATCATACGGGCGCGAAGGCCTACCTAAACCGGGAGCGGGGCTCGTTCTGCGAGAAAAGCGCTCGGCAATGTATCTGCTGGAGGTTCTAAGCGGTCCCCTGGACGGCAAGACGTGGCCGTTCGAGGCCGAGATCGTGATCGGGCGCGACGAGCAGCTGGCCGATGCTTGCATAACCATCGACCGCTACGTTTCGCGCCGGCATGCAAAACTGCGCATCGAATCCGAGCACATCGTGCTGACGGATTTGGAAAGCCGCAACGGCACGCGCCTGGACAACCGGCCCGTGAAAGGCGACGCATCGCTGCAGGTCGGAGCGCCGTTTCAAGTCGGGCGAACGGTTCTGCGCGTCACTCGCAGTTAATTGATGATCGTCGTGTCTAGCGCCGAGGAGGCGCGGGCTGCCCTGCGTGAACTCCGGCGGCCGCTCGGGCTCGTTCCGACGATGGGCTCGCTGCACGAGGGGCACCTCGAGTTAGTGAGGAGCATGCGCCAAAGCTGCGCGTCGGTTGCTGCATCGGTGTTCGTGAATCCGCTGCAGTTCGGCGCCGGCGAAGATTTCGAACGATATCCTCGCGATCTTGAGGCCGACGCCGCGCGCCTGGAAGCCGAAGGAGTCGATGTGCTGTTCGCGCCGTCAGCACAGGAAATTTATCCGCCGGGATTTTCGACGGCGGTGGATCCCGGGCCGATCGCAGCAGTATATGAAGGGGGCGTGCGCCCGAGCCATTTTCGCGGCGTCGCGACCGTCGTGGCGAAGCTGCTGAACGTGGTACAGCCGAACAAGCTTTGTCTCGGCCAAAAAGACGCTCAGCAGACGGCGGTACTCCGAAGTCTCGTGCGCGATCTGGTTTTTCCGGTACAGGTGACCATCGTACCGACCGTGCGTGAAGCGGACGGGCTCGCGCTTTCGAGCCGAAACCTGTACTTGAGCGCGGCCGAGCGTACCGCTGCGCCGAGTCTCCATGCCGCGCTCGTTGCCATGCTGCAGGCATTGCGCGACGGCGAAACGGTGCAAGCGTCGCGAGATGTTGCGCTCCGGGTGCTCGATCCATCGGCGCGTCTCGACTATCTCGACCTTGTGAACGCGGATACGTTCGAGCCGATTGCCGCGGTAGAACCGCCCGCATTCGCGATCGGCGCGGCGCGTTTTGGTGCGACGCGGCTGATCGACAACCTGTGGATTACGGCGTGAGCGGTTCGCGCATTCTGCTCTGCGTAACGGGCGGAATTGCTGCGTACAAAGCTGCTGCGCTCACGAGCACGCTCGTGCAACGCGGCGATATCGTCGACGTACTTATGACGGCCGAGGCTGAAAAGTTCGTCGGTGCGCTGACGTTCTCGGCGCTGACGGCTCGACCGGTGTATACGTCGCTCTGGGATGCGCCCGAAAAGATTCCGCACGTGCGCGCCGTTCGTGAAGCGCAGGTTGCGCTGGTCGTGCCCGCAACCGCGAACGTAATTGCCAAACTCGCGAATGGGATTTGCGACGACATCGTAACGACCGCATTGCTGGCCGCCCGCATTCCGTTGATCGTTGCCCCGGCGATGAACGACGCGATGTATCGCAATTCCGCAACGCAAGCGAACCTTGCGCTCCTGCGCGATCGAGGCTACACGATCGTCGAACCGGACGCCGGCTTTTTGGCCGAACGCGAACGCGGGATCGGACGATTGGCGACTGAAGCGGCGCTCATCGCTGCGCTCGATGTCGCGCTGGCACGGACGAATTCGATGCGCGGCTTGCGCGTTGCGATTACCGCCGGTCCGACGCGCGAAGCGTTCGATCCGGTACGGTACGTCAGCAATCCGTCGACGGGCGCGATGGGCTTCGCGCTTGCGCGCGAGGCGCAGCTTCGGGGTGCCGACGTAACGCTGCTGTTAGGGCCGACGCACTTGGACCCGCCTTTCGGCGTTCGCACGGTGCAGGTAACGACGGCGCAAGAACTGCTCGATGCGGCGTTGCGTGATGCGGTCGGCGCCGATATCGTCATTGCCACCGCCGCCGTTTCAGATTGGCGTCCTGCCGACGTGGCCGAACAGAAGGTGAAGAAGGGCGATTCCGACATGTCGGTGCGCATGATTCGCACGCCCGACGTTCTGGCGGCGATCGGTGAGCAAAAGGCCGCAAGTTTTTTGGTAGGGTTCGCTGCCGAGACGGAAATGCACGAAGCAAACGCGCGCGAAAAGCTCTCGCGCAAACACCTCGATGCGATCGCGGTAAACGACGTTTCCGCAGGAAGAGGATTTGGTAACGTGCAGAACGCGCTGACGGTTCTGTGGGCGGACGGAGGCCGCCGGGAACTCACGGACGCCGGCAAAGACGTGCTCGCATCGCAGTTGCTCGACTGCATTCTCGAGATTCGCGGAGCTTCGTAATGCTGCTCGCTGTCGACGTGGGAAACACCGAAACGAAGCTGGGATGCTTTGAAGACGG
>JALYTZ010000271.1 GCA_030854025.1 Vulcanimicrobiota bacterium | reverse complement strand
GCTCGGACCGTTGATCGTCGCCGGGAAAACCGGCAACCGGCATTACGCCGTCTCGGTCTATCCGCTTTCGGATGCGGACGAACGCGTCAACGGCGCGCTGATCCTGGCCGAGGATCAAACCGATCTGCTCGCGCTCGAACGTGCGCGCCAAGAATTTCTTTCGAACGTATCGCACGAATTGCGGACGCCGCTGTCGTCGGTCAAGCTGATGCTCGAAACGGTGCTGGAATCGCCCGAAGACGAAGCGGCCGACATCTTCTTGCCGCAAGCGCTCGCGCAAGTCGATCGGCTCGTAGCACTCGTGCAGCGGCTGCTCGAACAGGCCCGTGCGGAATCGGGCGCGATGAACTTGGACATCGCCGAAGTCGACCTGGAGAGCGTCGTGCGCCCGATCGTTGGGTCGTTCGAGCCGCAAGCCGCTGCGAAGGGGATTGCGCTCGAGCTGAGCGCCGAACGGCCGATCGTGATCGAGGCCGACTCGCAACGACTCTCGCAAGTGCTCGTGAACTTAATCGATAACGCCATGCGGTTCACGCCTGCCGGCGGTTCGGTCGTCACGACCATCGAAGTGAGCGGCGGCTACGCGCTCATCAGCGTCAGCGACACAGGGATCGGCATTCCGTATAAAGATTTACCGCACGTCTTCGAGCGTTTTTACGTAGTGGATCGCTCGCGCGCCCGCGACGTGGGCGGTGTCGGGCTCGGACTCTCGATCGTCAAGCAAATCGTCGACGCGCACAACGGCACCGTGGCCGCCGAATCGATGCTCGGGAGCGGAACGAAGTTCATCGTACGCATTCCGGTGGCGCACATTGTCCGTCCTTAACCTTCCTTAATGTTCCGTTAAGGAGGCCTTACGAACGGCTTGCGTACCATGAGGAGGCTTTGATCCCGAGTCGTACGGGCCGAGCGCACGCGCAGGAGCGCGTTGCGAAAGGCGCGCTTTTTTCTGCCAGCGCATTCGTCATCGTTGCGATGGCGGCGATCTTGGGCTACCTCGCGTTCATGGGGCTGCGGCTCTTTCTGCACGACGGCGTCTCGCCGTTCACGTTCCTGTTTTCGGCGGCATTCAATCCGGACTCAAACCACCCGGGCGCGCTGGTTTTCATTTTGGGTTCGCTTGCGGTGACGGTGTTCGCGGTCTGCGTCGGCGGCCCGTTCGGCGTAGCGGTTGGGATCTTTCTCTCGGAACTTGCGCCCAAGCGGCTCGCGTCGTTCATGAAGCCGGCAATCGAAATTCTCGTTGGCATTCCATCGGTCGTGTACGGCTGGCTCGGACTCACGCTGCTGGCGCCGGTCATCAGGCATCTTGGCAGCATCACCGGCTTCGGATTGCTGACCGCGGGCATCGTGCTCTCGATCATGATTCTGCCGACGATCATCGCGCTTTCCGAAGATGCGCTGCGCGCCGTGCACCTTTCAATGAAGGAAGGTTCGATGGCGCTGGGAGCCACGCGCTGGCAGACGATTTGGAACGTGCTGCTGCCGTCGGCCCGCAGCGGGTTAATGGTCGCCGTCATCTTGGGAATCGCTCGCGCCATCGGTGAAGCGCTGGCCGTGCAAATGGTTATCGGGAACAGCCCGGTGCTGCCCAAAGGGCTCCTCGCACCCACCGCTGCGCTGACGACCGAAATCGTGACCGATATGGGGAGCGCGCAGCAGGGAAGCGTACTGTACGACTCGCTGTTTTCGATGGCGTTTCTGCTGCTGCTCATTGCGATGTGTTTGATCTTGGGCGTGCGCTATTTCGCGCGCCGCAGCGCGTAAGCCATGGTCGAAGCCGCCGTTCCTTCGTTTGTTGCGCGAACCGCGTCCGTGCGGCGCCGAATCGATGCCGTAATGACCGGCGTGCTGTGGGCTGCAGCTGTCTCGATCATCGTGCTGCTGGCATTTTTCATCGGCTACATTTTGTATCTGGGAGCGCCCGCGATCTCGTGGCATTTCCTTACGGCGCCGCCGAGTGAGATCAGCGCCGGCGGCGGCATCGGCCCGGAAATATTCAATTCGTTCTACATTCTGATCTTGACGCTGGCGTTCACGATTCCGATTGCCATGTCGGGCGGCGTGTATCTGCAAGAGTACGCGCGTCCGGGGCTGTTCACCGTCGTCGTGCAGTTTTGCGCGGAGTCGCTGGCGACGATCCCCTCGATCGTCATGGGGCTTTTCGGCCTCGTGCTTTTCGTAACGGCGTTCCACTGGAAGTTCAGTGCGCTCGGCGGCGCACTCACGCTGACGATTTTGAACCTTCCGGCGCTCATGCGCGTGACGCAGGAAGCGCTGCAGACCGTCCCCGACGCCTTTCGCGAAGGATCGATGGCGCTGGGCGCCACCAAGTGGCAGACGATTCGGCGAGTCGTACTTCCGAGTGCAATCGCGCCCCTCACGACCGGCGTCGTGCTGATCGCCGGCCGCATCATCGGCGAGACGGCGGCGCTGATCTTTACGGCCGGAACGAGCGTGTCGCCCGGAAAGTCGGCGTTCGATTTCGGCCCGTTCCACACGGCCGAGACCCTGTCGGTGCACTTATGGTACACGCACTCGGAGGGATTGATTCCCGACGGCGTGCAAGTGGGAAACGGCTCGGCCCTGGTGTTGCTTGCGATGGTGCTCGTCTTCAACGTGAGTGCCCGCCTGCTCGGCCGGATGATCAGCCGCCGATTCACGGGTAAGTGACCGCTATGCTCTACACGACGTCCAAAGCGCCCGAGCCGATTCATGCGACAAAACTGCAAGTCGACGATCTCGACGTGTATTACGGCGATTTTCAGGCGATCAAGCACGCCTCGCTCAACGTTCCGCAAAATAACGTTACCGCGCTGATCGGACCGTCAGGGTGCGGCAAATCGACGTTCATTCGCGCGCTCAATCGCATGCACGATCTCGCTGCGGACGTGCGCGTCGAGGGGACCGTAACGCTCGACGGCGAGAACATCTATGCCCCCGGGGTCGATCCCGTTACGATCCGTCACCGTATCGGCATGGTCTTTCAGCGAGCCAATCCGTTTCCCAAATCGATCTTCGAGAACGTCGTCTACGGCCCGCGCATTCACGGGATAGGCAAGCGCGCGCAATTGGCGGAAATCGCGGAGCGCAGCTTACGCCGGGCGGCCTTATGGGATGAAGTTAAGGACCGGCTCGATCGTTCCGCGCTCGAACTATCGGGCGGCCAGCAGCAGCGGTTGTGCATCGCGCGCGTACTTGCAGTCGAACCTGAAGTGATCTTGATGGACGAGCCGGCGTCGGCGCTCGATCCGATTGCGACGAGCAAAATTGAAGACTTAATTTCGGCGCTCAAGAAACACTACACGGTCGTTATCGTGACGCATTCGATGCAGCAGGCCGCGCGAATCTCGGACTATACGGCGTTTTTTCTCATGGGCGAGTTGATCGAAACCGCGAAAACGAGCGACATCTTTACGAAACCGCGCGACAAGCGCACCGAGGACTACATTACCGGCCGTTACGGCTAGCGGCCACAAGTAACGGCGACCTGCCCTTAAACCGTTGTTAAATCGACCTTAAGAAAGTTTGCGTATGATTCGGTCGTCACACCTTGCACCGGAGTAAAGGAAACTACAGACGTGTTTAGGCAATTGGCGCGCACCGCCCTGATCGGCGCGTGCGGCGTACTGTTTGCAAGCGCTGCGGCATCGGCCCAGCAGGCTACTCCCGCACCCGCGCCCACCGCGACGCCGTCGGCATTTACGTACAGCGGCACGCTCCGCGCGTTCTATTTCACGCGTAGCAATCTCGTGCAGAACGGTGCCAACCCAAACCGGACGGCCTTTAACTTTGGCGGCAAGCTTCACGGCGACTATCGGTTTGGGACCACGCCGTTTTCGGTTGGGGCGAGCTACTATGGTGCCGATCCTTTTGGCGCCAACGGGTCGAACGCGGGCTTCAATCCCCGCATCGACAACACGCTTCCGGGATTTTCGCTCAGCACGCTCGGTGAAGCGTATCTTCAGTACAAAACCAAAACCGTGTACGTGAAGGCCGGCAACCAAAACTACAAGTCGCCGTGGGCGCCCGATTCCGATTCGCGCATCAAACCCGCGCTGTATCAAGGCGCCGACGTTGCGCTCGGTTTGGTGAAAAACGTCACGCTCGGCTTGACGGACGTGATCCGGTTTCAGAACCGCACGAGTTCGGTGTTCGATAAAACGACGCTGCTCACGGGTGGCCCGATCGCCGGCGGTCCGAACAATCCGCGCATCGAAACCAACGGCTTCGCCGTGGCGAGCCTCGGCTACAAAAACGGTTCGGCCGTTTCAGCAACGCTCTACGATTACGCGTTCTACAATATAGCAAATCTCGTGTACGGTGAAGCGAAGTTCTTTCCGTCGCCGAAGTCGCCGATTAAACCGTATGTCGCGGCGCAGTTCGTCCACGAGCACCAAGCCGGCCAAGCGGTGGTGGGGATCATCGACAATACGACCTACGGCATGCAAGTTGGCGCAACGTTTTCAAAGAACGTCGACCTGGCGCTCGGCTACGATCAGTCGCCCGAAAAAACGGCGACGTTGAACGGGACTTGCGCGCAGGCGGGCACGTCCGGATACTTCATCGATGCGGGCGGTACGTCTAGTTGCCGAACTTACGCGCCGGGCACGTTCACGCTTTATTACGGCGGTATCGCATCCCCGTACTCCGATTCGTACGCAACGGATCCGCTCTACACGACGAGCATTTCGCAGGGGGCGGCGGACCGTCACAGCACCGGCCGATCGTTCAAGCTCGGCGGCACGTTTCAAACGAGCGACAAACGAGTAAAACTCATTCTCTCGCAGGCATACTACGATTACTCGAACGGCGCCGGCGCGAATACGACCAAAGAATTTGACGCCGACGCGACCTATTTCTTCAACAAGGTGACTTCGGGGACGTACCGCGGCCTTTCGCTGCGCCATCGCTACGCCGATCGCGTGCAGCCGACCCTTCCCTTCGACTTCAAGTACAACCGCACGCAACTGCAGTACGACTTTTAGAGCTTCTCTCTTAAGAAGGCGCGGGCCGATTCTCGCGAATAGAACGGCCCGACATGCCTTCTGAAACCATGCGTGCCCTCTGCAAAACGAGCCCCGAGCCGGGGTTTGTTTTACAGGATGTCCCCATCCCAACGCTCGGGCCCTCCGACGTTCTGATCCGCGTGGAAAAGGCGGGCGTTTGCGGCACCGATCACCATATCTACGCCTGGGATAAGTGGGCGCAGAACCGCGTGAAGCCGCCGCTGGTCGTGGGTCACGAGTTCATGGGCATCGTCACGGCCGTGGGTGCGGCCGTTCGCATGGTTTCGGTCGGCGAGCGCGTCTCGGCCGAAGGCCATATCGCCGACGGCACGTGTTTTTTATGCCGGACCGGCGAAGCGCACATCTGCGAGCGCGTGAAAATCATTGGCGTCGATCGTGACGGCGCGTTCGCCGAGTACATCTCCATGCCAGAAGGCAACGTGTGGAAACTCGATCCGGCGATTCCCGACGAGTTCGCGGCGGTCTTCGATCCGCTCGGCAATGCCGTACACACCGTGATGGCCGCCGGCGTGAGCACGAAATCGGTCGTCATCACCGGCGTCGGCTCGATCGGTCTGATGGCGATACCGGTTGCGCGCGCGGCGGGCGCGTCGGCCGTGTACGCGATCGACGTTAATCCCGCGAAGTTGGAACTTGCAAAGAAGCTGGGAGCGGACGAAGTGTTTTCGGCAACCGATCCAAATTTGGTCGACGAAATGCTCAAACGCACGAGCGGCGACGGTGCCGACGTGCTGCTCGAAATGAGCGGCAGCGGTCAAGCTATCGATAACGGTTTGCACATGCTGCGCAACGGCGGCCGCGCAGCGCTGCTCGGAATTCCAAGCGACAACATCAGCATCAATCTCGCCGAGCGGATCATTTTCAAGGGCTTGACGGTTCTAGGCATCAACGGCCGGCGAATGTTCGAAACCTGGTACCAAACGCAGGCGCTGGTCAAGAGCGGACGAGTCGATCTACGTCCGATCATCACGCACGTTCTGCCGTACGAGCAGTTCGACCACGCGTTCGAACTCATGAAAAACGGCGAAGCTGCCAAAATCGTTCTCGACTTTAAAGGTGACACTGCACGGTGAACGCATCATTCGAAACGCGCCTAAAGGGCGAACTCGACAAACTCAAAAATGCGGGAACGTACAAACGGCTGAATCACCTGACGACGCCGATGGCGCCCGAAGTGCACATGGAAGAAGCCGGCGACGTCATCGTGCTCTCGAGCAACAATTATCTGGGTCTTTCCGACGAAGCGTCGGTCGTGGATGCGGGGAAACGCGGGCTCGACAAGTACGGCGCCGGAACCGCCTCCGTGCGTTTTATTTGCGGTACGTTCGATATTCATCGCACGCTGGAAGACCGCATCGCGGAGTTCCTTCGCACGGAAGCTTCGCTCTCTTACGTTGCATGCTGGAATGCAAACACCGGGCT
>JALYTZ010000147.1 GCA_030854025.1 Vulcanimicrobiota bacterium | reverse complement strand
GCATCGATCCGTTCAGCTTTCGCATAACGCGCCAGCTCTTCGACCGACACTTGCGAACCTAAGTTGAACGCTTCGAACTCCTTATAACGCTCGAGTCCGTAGTCGCCTTTGTAGCCCTTCATGTTTAGAATCGCATCGATTCCGACCGTATGCGCGTCGGTTCCGATGCATGCGCCGGCGACGCGCACTTTACGGCCCACGCGCGTGCGAATCAGTTCGTCGATTTCGTCCATCGACATCGCATGCGACTTTGCCGACGGCGCCGTAATCGTCGAAAAGTCGATGCTCTGCGGCGTGCTCGCGTACACAACGAAAAACGAGTACCCCGTCGCAATGGACCGCCCTTCGACGATCTGCACGTCGCCGAACCCCATCTTGATGACGAGCTGCCGCGCCGCTTCGTCGGCCGCTTCACTCCACGCGATCGGCAGCGTAAACGACATCTGCACCTTGCCGTCGCCCATCGTGTCCCCGTAAGGCCGCACCATCGTACTCACTGCGCCGCCACCGCACGAAGGGCGTCCTCGAATGGGTTCCAGTAGTCGGCGGCGCGTTCGAAGACGCCGTCGAATCCGCGTCCGCCGTCGGGCGGGCGGGAAACGTCGGCAAACGCTGCCGCGTCGATTGCCTGCATCAAACCCTGCGATGCGACCCGCCCAAGCAGCGCGTGCGCCTGCGCCAGCACATCCTGCGCGCGGCGTTCGATCTTTCCATCGGGTTTGAACTCGATCTCGTCGCCAAAATGGCGCGCGGTGTTCATCACGTACTGCGCGTTGTCGATCGCGAGGGCGCGATCGCCGAGAAACGGCGTGTGAATCGCCTCGGTCAGCATGCCGCACAGGTGAATCGTCTGCTTCGTCATCACCGATGTAAGGTTGAAAAGCGCGTCGATCAAATGGCCCTTGAAGATGTCGCCGGTCATGTGTTTGGTCGGCGGCATGTACTTGAGCGGCGCGTTCGGAAAGAGCTGGCGTGCGAGCTGCGCTTGCGCGACTTGATACAAAAACCCATCCTCTAAATCCGGGCTGATCTCGTACGCATCGCCCAAACCGATCTGCTCGTCGGGCATGCCGGCGCGATGCGCGAACTCCTCGTTGATGAACTGCGAAGCCAGCACCGCAGGCGCCTGTTCGACCGCGTCGGCGGTCGTCAAGTAGTTGTCTTCACCCGTATTGATAATGATGCCGGAATACGCGTTCAGCATGCGGCTGAAGTGCTGGTCGACGAACGTACGCTTCATGTTGATGTCGCGGAACAGAATGCCGTACATCGAATCGTTGAGTAGCATGTCGAGGCGCTCGATCGCCGCCATCGTCGCAATCTCGGGCATGCACAGCCCGCTTGCGTAATTCGTAAGCATCACGTAGCGGCCGAGCCGCTCGGAAACTTCGTCGAGAGCCGCGCGCACGATGTTGAAGTTTGCCTGCGTCGCATACGTGCCGCCGAAACCTTCGGTCGTGGGCCCGTACGGCACGAAGTCGAGCAGCGACTGGCCGGTCGAGCGGATGACGGCGATGATTTGCGCGCCCGCTTCCGCCGCCGCCACGGCCGCGGTGCGATCTTCGTAAATGTTGCCGCTCGCGACGATGACGTACAGCAGCGGCGGCGCGTGCTGCGGAAGCCGCGTCATCCGCTCGCACCGCGCATCCCGCTGTCCGCGAATCTGCGCGAGCGATTTTTCGGCGAGCGCGGACACGATTGCACGAGCCGCGGCGGCCGGCGTCCCTTGGTAGTCGGCAAGCCGGTGCGTCCCATTGGCAATCGACTGACCGAGCACGAACGGCTCGAGACCCGTTTCCGCCAAGGCGCGACCGAAGGCCATCGCGACGCCGGATGCGCGCTCTTCGGCGGACAGCGCATCGACGATCAGATTCGGGATCGGAACTTCGTCGGGCCCGACTCCGTCAACACCGAGCAGCCGCAGCACGGAACGTTCGACGGCGACGGTAGAGTGAGCGGCAATAAAGTCGTTGACGGGAACGGCAATCGCCCGCGCCAAGTCCCGGCACGCATCCACCGTGTCCCGATCGATTCGAAGCTCCATGATAGGCCTATCTTACGGGCAGCCCTTCGGAACTCCTGACAAAACGGCCGCAAGTGACCCGCGGCATCCTCGCCGGACGGCATTGGCGGCTGTAACAAAGACCTCTGCTGGCGGTACTACCCGGCACCTAACCGAACTTGTGGGAGGATGGCGATCGGGGAGCAGAGCGATGAAGCTCTGGTATGGCTGGTCCGCGACGGCGAGCGCGAGCTGTTCTCCGTGTTAGTCGACCGGTATAAACGTGGAATTGCCAGCTTCATCGGCGCGAGCATGCGCAATCAAAGCGACGTGGCGGATCTCTCGCAAGAAACGTTTCTGCGCGCGTACGCGCATCTCGGCACGTTCAATCCGGCGCTTGGAAAATTCTCGACCTGGATCTATCAAATTGCGCGCAACGTCGTTCGAACGCACCTCGGAAAATCGCAGCGTCGAGTGCCGATGCAGGAACTTACTGAAGATCAAACGCTCGAAAACGCCCTGCCCGACGTTTCCACCGAAGGCGATCCATCGGGTGGCGTGCTGCGCGAAGAAGCGGAACGCGAACTGCGCGCGGCACTCGAAGAGCTGCCCGAACGCACCCGGACGGTTCTAGCGTTGCGCTACTTCAGCAACATGGAATACCACACGATCGCGAGCACGCTCGGCCTTTCGCTCGGTAACGTAAAGACGCTGATTCATCGTGGAAAACTCGCGCTTGCGCAAAAGATGCGCGAGCGCGAAGCGCGTCCGGACACTACGCCGGAACCACAAACTCGAAACGGAGGGCACCGTGCGCTGCTCTTCCTTTGAGCCATTTCTGGACCACTTCGTCGATGGCGCATTGCGTCCGCGCCAGACGCGCGCTGTCGCCGAACACGTCGAATCGTGCCGGCACTGTCGCGAACTGGTTCACGAGCTGAAAATAATCGACGCCATGCTCACAACGACGGCCGCGAGCGAACCGGCGATGAACTTCACGCACGCCGTAATGGCCGAAGTGCGCCCGATGCCGGTTCCACGCAAGCCGAAGCACCCGGCGGGGCGCCTGATCGTGCTGTACGTCGCGGCGGTATGGGTGTGCGCGCTCATCTGGTTAGCGCTTTCGGGCACGACGCTGCGCGCCGTCTGGGCGACGGTCGCAGGCATTGCGGTGCGTGGGAGCGCGACGTTCGATTCGCTTATCGCCGGCGGAACGCACGCACTGGGCAGTTCCACGCCTTCGCTTGCCGCGTTCGGCGTCGCCGCGCTGGCGATCGACGCAGCGCTCGTGCTGGCGCTCTGGCTCGGCCTTTTCTGGAAGTCTTCGAGGGTTTCGTGAAACATCGCATTGCCGTCGCGCTCATCGCGATTTTAGCCGCATTCGTCGCATTTCCGGCCGCTGCGTCGGCGCACATTCGCGCGATCGACCACGGCGGCACGTACTGGGGCGACGTCAGCGTCGAGCCCAACCAAGTCGTGGACGGCGACGTCGACGTCCTCTTCGGGGATGCGCGCATCGAAGGCCGCGTGAACGGCAACGTCAACGTGTTCGGCGGCGCGATCGATGCAACCAGCGGCTCCGTGGTTACCGGCCAAAAACACGTGGTCGGGGGCGGGTTTGCCGAATCGATCGCACCGTGGATTCCGGCCGGCGTCGCTGCCGAAAATTCACGCATGCTCGCGCTGCTGGCCTACAGCGCAATCGTCGTGCTGATGTTCCTCATCTTTCCCGTGCGCGTGCGGGTCGCGCTCGACCGCGTAGAACAGCACCCCGCACTTTCGGGCGCCGTCGGAATCGTAGCGGTCGTTGCGGTGGTGCCGGTCGCAATCATTCTGCTTTTCACGGTGATCCTTTGGCCGCTCATTCCGCTGGAATTTATTGGCGTAATCGTCGGCGTGTTCATCGGCCAAGCCGCGCTTGGGTTGCTCGTGGG
>JALYTZ010000144.1 GCA_030854025.1 Vulcanimicrobiota bacterium | reverse complement strand
GTATCTGCGTGCGATCGAGCCGCCGGTCGAGGTCGCGGCGGTCTCGAGAACGGCGGATGCCGTGCGTGCGCTGCAGTCGAAGGCATTCGATGCGATTCTTCTCGATTTGACGCTGCCGGATGCCGGCGGCATCGATGCCGTTTCGGCCCTGCGAAGCGCCGCGAACCACACGCCGATCGTGGTCTTGAGCGGCCAACAGGACGAATCTTTGGCAAGCATGGCGCTCCAATCCGGCGCTCAGGATTATCTGATCAAAGGCCACATCGACGGCGTAATTTTGCGCCGCTCGCTGCGCTACGCGATCGAGCGTCAGCAGCTGCTCGATCGCGTGGCCGCAAGTGAAGCGCGCCTGCAGGAAGAGAACGCATTGCTTCGGCGGCTCACCGAGACCGCCGGTCGCGCATTCTCGACGCTCGATCCGCAGGCGATCGTGGATCTTTTTGCATCGGAAGCCACCCAGCTTTTTCACGCCGCTGTCACCGTGCACGTGCTTGCGGCGCGAGAACACCCCGACGAATTCGCGGCGCGCGCTTTTCTCTCGCGCAGCGCCATCCAAAGCGAGTCGCGCCGCCGTCTCGCGCTGCCGGTCGCCGGAACGAACGGCCGTAACGAGTGGCTGCTGGACATCAATCTGCCGTCCAAAGCCCGATTTGAAGAAAACGACGTTTTCGCGCTCGAACTTCTGCGCTCGTACATGGAAATTGCGATTCAGAACGGAGCGCTGTTCCGCGAGGTGCAGCAGCAGCGTGCCAGCGTGCTGCAGCTGAATCGAATCAAGGACGATCTCATCGCCGTTCTCGCGCACGATCTCAAGGGACCACTGACCTCGATCATCGGGTTTGCCGAAGTGCTCGAACAGCACATGCTCGACGGCGACGAAGCCGATAAGGCTCTCGCGACAATCCGCAGAGCTGCCCTGCGTTTAACCGCGCTAACGAACGACACGCTCGCGCTTTCAAAAGCTGAGCAGGGTGAACTAAACATTTCTAAAGATCCGGTGAACGTTGCGGACATCGTGCGGGACGTCGCCCAAACGTTCGCGCCGGATCGCAAAATAACGGTCGCGGAAACCGGCAAGGAGCCGGTGGTTCTCGGCGATCCGAATCGTCTACGCCAAGTCATCGAAAATGTCATCGGGAATGCGGTCAAATATTCTCCACGAGAAGAGCCCGTGACCGTATCGATCGATGGCGAGAACCGCCGCATCCGCATTGCCGTCACGGATCGCGGCATCGGCGTTCCCGAAGATGAAGCGGCTTTCTTATTCGAGCGCTTTCGGCGCGCGTCGAACGCAAAATCGTCACCGGTAAAGGGCAGCGGCCTAGGGCTCTACCTCGCGAAGACGCTCGTGGAGCGTCACGGCGGCTCCATTGAAGTTGCGAGCGAGCTAGGCATAGGAAGCACGTTCACCGTCGTGCTTCCGCGCGCCGGCGGCGGCGCGGTTCGCGCACGAAACGTGCTGCTGCTCAGCGCCGACGACACGCTCGCGCCGTTCGTTCTTCACGAGCTTCATTCGAGCGGATTTGCGGCCTGTCGAGATCGGACGATCGGCGCTGCGCTGCAGCGTCTCGACGTTGAATCGTTCGAACTAATCCTCATCGATCGCACGTCGGTCACCGGAGATTTGAGCGCCTTGCGCGATCGGGCCGCGAGCAACCGTCCACGCTCGCTGCTCGTAAAAATCGGCGGCAGCCCCGAAAACGATGCGCCTTGGAGCGCCACCCTGAGCAATCCGTTTCTCACCGCGGATCTCCACGACGCGCTCGAACGTGCGCTCCGGCTCTAACTCCCGAGCGACGGAAAGAGCTGCTGAACGGTCGAGAAGACGGTCAAACCGCCGACGATGATGACGGTCGCCCAAGCAACGGTGTTGAAGACGATGCCGTTGGTCCATTTACCCATCAAGCGTTTGTTGTTTATGAGCAGCAGCATGAGCACGAGCACGACCGGCAGCAGCGCGCCGTTGAGAACTTGAGAGTAGTAAATGATCGCGAGCAGCGGCGAGCCGGGCAGGATGACGACGCCGGCGCCGAAGACGATCAGCGCCGCGTAGAGTCCGTAGAAGAAGGGCGCATCGATGAAGCGGTTGTCTATTCCGCGTTCGAAACCGAATGCTTCGCACACGTAGTACGCCGTCGACAGCGGCAATATTGAAGCGGTAAAGATCGCCGCATTGAGCAGTCCGATCGCAAACAGAAGCGATGCGAACTTTCCCGCGAGCGGAGCGAGCGCGGCGCCTACGTCGCCCGCGCTTGCGATGGTAATCGGGTGCGCGGAGTGAGCGTTATGCACGAATATCGTGGCCGCGCTTGCAATAATGATAAAAAAGGCGATGATGTCGGTGATGAACGCTCCCGAAACGACGTCTACGCGGGAAAACGCGTAATCGTCTTCGCTCACCCCTTTATCAACGACCGCCGCCTGGATGTAGAACTGCATCCAGGGAGCGATCGTCGTTCCGATCACCGCCACGGCCATGAGCACGTACGCCTTGCTCGCGCTGAAATGCGGAAAGACCATCTGATGAAACACGTCGCGCCAGTTCGGATGCACGAGGATGCCGCTGGCCACGTAGGCGAGATACACGATGCAGAAGGCGAAGAAGACGCGTTCGACGATCTTGTAGTTTCCGCGCGTGACCGCAAAAAAAATACCGAGTGCCGCGACGATCACCATGAGGTCGGTAAAGAGCACCCTCGGAAAAGCCGGAATGTACGCTTGAAAGATCGGCGCCGCGGAAGCGATGCCGGCAAACTCGGCGGCCGTGTTGGCCAGATCGCCCAATACAAAGACGACCAGCACCCAAAAGGCGATCTTGACGCCGAAGTTCTCGCGAATGAGATCGGCGAGCCCTTTGCCGGTGATCGCGCCCATGCGTGCGCACATTTCTTGCGTCACGATCAGCGCGATCGTTACCGGGACTAAAATCCACAGCAGCGAGTAGCCGAACTGCGCGCCGGCGAGCGAGTACGTGAAGATGCCCCCAACGTCGTTATCGGCATTGGCGGTGATGATGCCGGGACCGACGATCGAAAAGAACATTGCCAGCGTACGCCAAAGATTTCGCACGGCCGTTTTTCGGGCGGCGCCCGGCGTCATCGCGTCAGCCGTGGGAGATTGCGGACGAGCCGTTCGGGAACGACCGCATCGATCGCGTCGTCGACGGTAACGATGCCGCGCATTTTTCCGTCCTCGTCCACGACCGGAACCGCCAGCAGATCGTAGCGCGCGATTGCAGCGACGACGTCGCGGGCGGGCGCTGCCAGCTTAACCGTCACCATGTCCGTCTCCATGATCGCTTCGATGAGCGCGCCGGTCGGCGCGAGCAGCAGCGAACGAAGGGTGAGCACGCCGAGCAGCCGATCCTCCTTATCGACGACGTACAGATAGTAAATGAATTCGGATGACGGCGCGATCTCGCGAATTTTCCGGATCGTTCCTTCGGCGGTGCGGTGCGGATAGATCCAGACGTAGTCGGTGGTCATGAGCCCGCCGGCCGTGTCGTCTTCGTACTTCGCAAGTTCGCGCAGCTCGCCGGCCGTGTACTCGTTCATTTCGGCGAGCAGTTCGGCTTGTTTTTCCTCGTCGAGTTCGCCCAAGAGATCCGCGGCATCGTCGGAGTCCATCTCCTCGATGATGTCCGCGGCGCGTTCGTCGCCGATTTCGTCGATCAAGGAACGCTGCGTACCCGCATCGAGGTGCTCGAACGCGTCGGCTGCGGTTTCATCGTCGAGTTGTTTGATGACCGCAGCCGCTTCGCGTTTTGAAAGATCGCCGATGATTTCCGCAAGCTCCGAAGGGTGCAGACGTGAGAGCTTGTTTTGCGTGACCGATAAGCGGACGTCCCGCGGCGAGGCGTCCTTGATCGGAGCCACCGAATCCCACGCGATCATGGTGCGCGGAACGTTGCGATAAATCCAGGGCGTGAATCGCTTCCCGAACTGCTTGAGGCCCAGCCGCCGCAGCAGCCCGCCAAGACCCACGTCGGCCGCGACGACGCGCAGATGGCCGCCGGTGCGCGCGACCTCGATGTCGTTGATGCGAACGACTTTGCGTCCGTCGACGTCGACGATTTGCTTATCGAGCAGATCCGAAATGAGGTAGAGCGCCGCTTCGTCGGGCGGCGGCGGAACTTTGGGAGTGGTGGTCAGCGAAACGGCGCCGTGCGAATCGACGATGTCCAGAATCGTGCCGATCGGAGCAAAGCGCAAGCCCTGCGACGTTTTGATGACGACGCCATCGATGTGCGGAAACGTTTCGTCCGGCTGGTTTACCAAAAAATCCGAAACCCGGCCGATTGGGAGATCGTTGACCGTCGCGCGCAGACCCACGAGTTCCGAGATGAACCCTTCTTGAAACGCCATCCGCCATCACCCCCTTTCAAAGCAAAAACCGGTCGCTCGACGGCGACCGGCATAACAGGCGAGGTGAATCGCGTTGCCTACCTCAGTCGCTGCAAGCTTCAGCACCACGCGCCGTAAAGCCGATTCCGGCTTAGCCGCCTTGGATGCCGCCTTGTATCGGCGGAATCTGTTCTACCCGGTTGGCGTCTCTCGACGTTTCTGGGCAGCGGCTTATGTTTCGCGTGGACGCCTCACCTAGCGAGGTATCCTTGTTTAGTATAGGCCAAGCGGTCAACCCCGAGGGAAGGTCGTCCTGCATGCGGCATACAGCATGAGGGGGCAATCGTAAACGATGTCTTTGCGTTTCCCGTTCTAGGTGTTGTTAGCGGCTCTGCTCGCATTGAGCGGGTGCGTGAGTGCGGGGCATCCCGGTGGGCGCCATTCGTGGACGGTGCCGGGGGAACTTCGCTGGACCGAAGGCGAGGACGTCGACAACCTCAATCCGATCCTCACGAACGAGCTGCTGGTTACCGATCTCTCCGCGCTCACGCAAGGGTATCTCGTGACGCTCGACGATCGCGATGACCTCATCCCGTCACTTGCGCTGCAGGTGCCCACGCAGAGCAACGGTCTCATTTCACCTGACGGCAAAACGATCGAGTACAAGCTGCGTCGCGGAGTCCTGTGGCAAGACGG
>JALYTZ010000141.1 GCA_030854025.1 Vulcanimicrobiota bacterium | reverse complement strand
GCGCCGCGCTGACCGATCGCGAAATCGATGCGCTTTTCGGCGTCATCGCCAAACTCAAAGCGGCCGGTGCGGGAATCGTGTATATTTCGCATCGGATGGAAGAATTGCCGCGAATCGCCGACCGCGTCACGGTCCTACGTGACGGAAAAGCGATTGAAACACGCCCGATCGCGACGTTTCCGCCCGACGAAATCGTGCGCGCGATGGTCGGCCGTTCCGTGGAAAATCACTTTCCGGATCTTCCGCAGGTTCGATCCGATGCGCCCATCGCGCTGGCCGTGCGCAATCTCACGCGCGAGCCTGCAATTCACGACATCTCGTTCGAAGTGCGGAGCGGAGAAATCGTTGGATTGGCCGGGCTGGTGGGGGCCGGGCGGACGGAAATTTGCCGCGCGATCGCCGGCGCCGATGTTCCGCAATCCGGTGAAGTGCGCGTGAACGGCAAACTCGTGAAGGTCGTGCAGCCGAGCGATTCCATTCGCGCGGGGGTTGCGTTCATCACGGAAGACCGCAAGGGGCAGGGGCTGGTGCTCGGCATGAGCGTCCGAGAAAACATTACGCTCGCGCACCTGGCGTACTTCGTCAATCGCGAACAATTGCTGGACACCGCCAAGGAAGAAGATGCGGCCGCTCAATACATTGCCGACTTGCGAATTCGCACGCCGAATTCCGCGCAAACGGTGCGCAATCTCTCGGGTGGAAATCAGCAGAAGGTCGTCTTGGCTAAATGGCTGCTGGCGAATGCCAACGTTTTGCTCTTCGACGAACCGACGCGCGGCATCGACGTTGGCGCGAAGGCTGAAATCTACACGCTCATGGTCAAACTGGCGCAGAATGGAGCTGCGATCGTCATGGTGAGCAGCGAACTTCCCGAAGTCCTCGGCATGTCACATCGGATATTGGTCGTGCGCGGCGGCCGGATCGTCGAAGACATCCCGCGTGCGGATGCAAGCCCATCGCGGGTCATCGCCGCGGCAACGGGTGCGGCAGCCTAAATGGGCGACGTTGAAATCAAAGCCCAACTCACCGAAAGCGCCATTGCAACCAAACAGAAACAGCTTCGGGCGTACTGGATTCGCATTATCGTCGCGGTGGTCGTGGTGGCAGTGGTCGCGATCGTCATCAACATCGGGGCGCACGGCTCGTTTCTGGAGCCCGCCAATATCGTCCGCGTGCTCCGTCAGATCACCTACAACTGCATTCTCGGCGTCGGGCAAACGTTCGTGATCATCACGGCGGGCATCGATCTTTCGGTAGGTTCACTCGTCTCACTGACGGGCGTCGTGATGGCGCTCTTCGCAAACTCGTTGCATATCGGCGGATTTCCGCTGATCGCGCTCACCCTAATTGCCGGCCTGGTCGTCGGGGGCATTGCCGGATTCGTCAATGCGGTGCCGGTGGTCAAGCTCAATTTGCCGCCGTTCATCACGACGCTCGCAATGATGCTGATGGCGCGCGGGCTTTCGTTCAAAATTGCGCACGGGCGTCCGATCGCGTTGAACTCGGCCGATTTCACAAACACCGGCATCGGCTACTTTCTCAATCTGCATAAAATCGCCGGCTTGCCGGGCATCCCGATTCCGATCGTTTGGATGATCGTGATCGTGATTGCCGCCTCCGTACTGCTGATGCGTACGCGCTTCGGACGTTACGTCTTTGCGATCGGCGGAAATGAAGAAGCCGCGCGTCTGGCCGGCGTAAACGTCGCGCGCGTCAAAACGCTGGTGTACGTGATCAGCGGCATGTGCGCCGCGATCGTGGGCTTTCTGTACATGGCCTTGTTTTCGTCGGGTTCGCCGCAAACGGGCAACGGTTTCGAACTGCAGGCCATTGCGGCGGTCGTCGTCGGCGGGACCAGCCTCATGGGCGGGCGCGGCAGCATCATCGGCACGTTCTTCGGCGCATTTCTGATCGGTATTCTTTACAACGTGATGAATCTGCTTAACATCGAGTCGTATACTCAAGACATCGTGCTCGGAGCGGTTATCGTACTCGCGGTGGTGCTCGACGAACTGCGCAAGCGGTATTTGCGCAAAGCCTAACAAACCCGATTCGGAGGAGAAGCGCTATGGACGTCCCTTACCGGTACGCGGTACGAACGATGCGAGGCTCGAGCGAAATCGAAGCCGAGCTTGGAAAGCTTTCCGAAGAGGGCTGGGAACCGATCAATTTCGAACGCGACGCTTCCGGGTCGTACGAAGTAATTTTACGGCGCTGGCGCGAGGATCGCGAGCATACCGAAGCCGTGCTCGAACATCTCGAAGTGACTTCCGAAACGATCGCCTCCGACCTCTCGCACATGAGTCCCCCCTAGAACGGAAAGTCGCGGTCGGTAAGCCCGGCATCCAAATGGATGTCGCTCCAGATTTCCTCGCTGACTTTACGATCGCCGGCGAAGCGCAGCTGGCGCGCCGGCATGTGCGTCTTCTGCGAAAGATCGATCAGCATCCGCGTTACCCCGGCGTTCGATGCCGGATCGGCGACCTTCAGTTCAACTTCGTCCGTGCCTTCGCCGTTGACCGCCGGTCCTTGACGCTGCGTCAGCGTGCCTTTAATTTCGCGATACTTGTCTACTTCGTTTGCGAATAGCCCGTCGGGGATCGTGTAACCGCGCAGCGATACTGCGCGTGAATCGTGCAAATCCACCTTGAGATGGATTTTCGAGATGAGAAAGCCGCCCTGATGGCCGCTGACGCGGTCGCCGCCGTTCCAAACGCCGCCCGAACCCGAACCGTCACCGGAAGCGATTTCGATTTTCGCCTGGTGCGGACGTTTAAACCAGTAGTGGTACACGCGATCCTGGGTCTTCGAATCGAGCACTTCGTGGGCCGTCATCGTTGCCGTATAATCGCGAACGTTCGCGAACGCATCGTCGAACGCGGCAATGGTCGGCGGCGTTGCCGTTGTGGAGGCAACCGGCGTTGCGGCAAGCGCGAGGCACGCCATGGCCGCGCCGGCTCGAATGTACTCGATCATACGTTCTCCGTGAGCAGTGTTCCGTGCTTACCTTCGACGCCGATGATTACGTCGCACTTCGCATCGGCGGCAATCGTTTCGATGGAGCGGCCCAGCGGGGCTCCGGTGTAACGTCCCTCGCGATACGAGCCCATGACGATCAAATCAGCTTTCTCGCGTTTCGCCAAGTCCAGCACTCCCTGAGGCGTTTGCCGATGGAGTATGACCTCCGTTCGCACGTCGACGCCGTAATGTTTCGCAATCGATTTTGCCGACGCCAGCGTTTGTTCGGCGGCTCGCCGCTCGTTTTCCATGACCGCGTTGCCGGGCAGCGTGAACGGCACTTCGATTACGTACGCAGCGAGCAGTTCCGAATTCTGTCCGCGTGCCACCCGTGCGGCCAAGACCATCATGTGTTCCGAGCGAATTTCGTCTGAAAACGCAACGATGACCGTGCCCAGGCGCTGCCTGAAGGTGGCTTCGGCCTCCCGCGCCGCGATGTCCGCCGGCGTCCGAGGCCTTCTCCCCGCCGCACGCGCCGCTATTCCAACGGCGGCCAATACGACGATGGCAACGATAACGACGATGACGATCGCAAAATGGGAGCCGTTCCCGGAGAGCATCGCGGGCTACTGCCCGATGGCCGTTCGCTCGAGTGCGTTGATCAGATACTCCGTTTCACCCATCTGATCGCCGAGGTCGTATTCTCGAAACAGTTCCAACGCGCGATTGAGTTTGTGCACGCCGTCGCGCAGTTCGCTGCGCTCTCGAATACCGTCGGAAGCTTTTTGCAGAATCATCGTGCCGTACTTCAACGCCGTTTTGGCATATTCAAGGTGGTTGCCGACCGTTTCGAGTTCTTCGAGCGCGGCCAGGAAGCTCGACTTGGCCTCGTCGTACCGCCGCCGCCGCGTGGCAAGCATCCCCTTGAGCACCGCCTCGTAGGCATCGTTTCGATTCCGCGAAGCAGCCAGCGCTTTGTCCAGCGCGCTGCGTAAGCTGGAGTCGACGGGCGGCGTTAGCGACTTCGCATTCTCCATCGAACGCACCGGAGCAACCGCCGGAGCCGGCGTTATCAACGTCCGTAAATCGCCGATGAATTCGCGGGCCGTTTGATACCGTTTTGCCGGGTCTTTGTCGATCGCCCGCATGATGACCGCTTCGAGGTGTTCGGGTATGTTGCGGTTGATTTCGTGAGGCGGCGTCGGAACGTCGTGCACGTGAGAGAAGATCGTGGAAACCAAATCTTCGCGATCGTTACGAAACGGCACCGTGCCGGTGAATATCTCGTACATTACGATGCCGGCGGAATACAGGTCGCTGCGCGCGTCGGCGGGTTTGCTCAAAAACCGTTCGGGAGCAAGGTAGGCGATCGTGCCGACGATTTGGCCGGTTCGAGTGGTCTGCGTCATGTCGCTCGTGCGGCGCGCTAATCCGAAATCCATCAGCTTGACGTATGCACCGTCGTCGACCGTCATGATGTTCGACGGTTTCACGTCCCGATGGATCGTCGACTGTCCATGCGCGTATTCGAGCGCCTCGAGCACGTCCAAAAGATAGGAGAGCGCCTTTTTATACGAGAGCGATCCGCCTTCGAGGTCGCCCAGCGTTCGGCCGCGCACCAGTTCCATGACGATGTACGCGTTGCCGTCGTCGTCGCCGACGTCGAAAACGGACACGATTTTCGGATGGTTGAGCGCCGCCATCGACTGCGCTTCGCGCAGGAAGCGCGCATTGACGTCAAACGAACGATCGACCAGCACCTTGACCGCGACTTCGCGCGCGAGCGTCCGATCGAGCGAGCGATACGTATCTGCGGTTCCCCCGCGTCCGATCAGTTCGAGAACGTCATAGCGGCCGCCGAGCACTTGACCTACGAGCGTGTCCAATTAAGCGCCGCGTCCCATTAAAAAGCGTTCCTATGCAGTGTCATGCGATCCCCGTCTACGGCTACCACGTCGAAGCGAATCGTGGCGTTCGGAGCAACGATTTGCACGTAATCGGCCGCGAGCCTGCGCAGCGTCGTGCGTTTGCGCGCATCGACCGCACCGAGGGCCGAACCGAATCGTCCCGTCGAACGCGCCTTCACTTCGACGAATACGAGCACGTCGCCGTCGCGGCAGATCAAGTCGATCTCGCCGCCGGGCAGACGCACGTTCTTCTGAACGATGCGATAGCCCGATCGTTCGAGAAAGGCGCCCGCGAGCCGCTCGCCGGCGCGCCCCTTGGCGCCGTTATCTCGCGACATCCGCCAAGCCGAATTCAAGCTGCGCTTCGCGCACGCGCCAAAAGCCGGAACGGTGATATTTTGAAGCGCCGTGCACCTTGAGTGCGGCCAGATGCTGGGGGGTCGCATACCCTTTGTGTTCGGCAAAGCCATATCTCGGGTCGATCCCGTCCAGTTCGACCAGCAGCTTATCGCGGTACACCTTGGCCACGATCGAAGCGGCCGCAACGGTCGCGCTGCGCGCGTCGCCTTTTACGAGCGGCTCTTGCGGCCGCTCAAACGATTTGATTCGGACCGCGTCGGTTATCAGATAATCGGGCGGTTCCGCAAGTTGCGCGATCGCGCGCTCCATCGCAAGCACGCTCGCCCAGTAGATGTTGAGCCGGTTTATCTCCTCGACGCTTGCAACGCCGATCGCCCAGGCGGCGCAGACCGAACAAATCTCCTCTGCGAGACTTTCACGCAACTCGCGCCGTACTTGTTTGGAGTCATTGAGACCGCGCAGCATGAGAGGAGCATTGGCAACCACGCACGCGGCTACGACGGGGCCGGCGAGCGGACCGCGACCCACTTCGTCGATTCCGCCGATTCGTACGAATCCGCGGGCTCGAGCGGCATCTTCGAACGCATGAATGCGATGCAGCCGCCGCCGCTCGCGTTCGAGAGCATTCTTCGCCTTACGCTGCTTGGTTGTCATCATCGGGCGGCTTCTCCAGACTGATGCGGCCGAATTTACCTTCGTTGAAGTCCTTGATATAGGATTGCGCGGCGTTATGATAATCGACCTGGCCGCCGCGCCGCATGAAGCCGCGCGCTCGCGCAAAAGCTTCGAGGTCGGGCACCGGCGCCGGCGCGGCCGCGCTCGTTCGCAGCCACGCGTGAAAGCGAGCGGCGATATCTTCGGGGTCGTAGCGTTCGCGAGGCACGGCACCTACGAGCGCGAGTTTCCACTGCGCCTCATTCGTTACGATCTTCGGTACGAGAATGCCGGGTGTGTCCATCAGTTCGAGTTTGGGATGCACCCGAAACCATTGCAGCGAGCGGGTAACGCCGGCACGATCTTCGGTTTTTGCGGCGGAGCGCCCGAGTAATCCGTTGATGATGGCCGATTTGCCCGAGTTCGGCAGACCGACGACCATGGCGCGTTTGGTTCCGGTGACGGACTTCATGAGTTGCGCGATCTCGCCGCTTACGCGCGCCACCCGGCTCTGATCCCGCGCATCGACGGCGACCACGCGTCGACGCTTGCCGATCGAGCGCAGCCAACGAGCCGTGGTGCCGGGATCGGCTACATCCTCGAATGTTAGTACCAGCAGGCGCTCTCGATGAGCGGCAATGGCGTCCAGCATGGGATTGCTCCCGCTGCGGGGTACGCGAGCGTCGACGACTTCGATTACGACGTCGATGAGTTTGAGGTACTCATCGATGCGGCGCATGGCCGTGACCATGTGGCCCGGATACCACTGAACGACGCGTTCGAAATCCGTTCCGCTCACAACGTGCCGATTCGCCCGGCCGGCCAAATGCCTGCGAGCGCCTTTCCGATCACGCGATCTTCGGGAACGAAGCCCCAAAAGCGCGAGTCGTCGCTCGCGGCCCGGTTGTCGCCCAGCACGTACAGCGACTGGGCTGGCACGGTGACCTGTCCGAAGCTGCGATTGTCCGGAAAGCGCACGTACGGCTCCGCAAGAGCCCGATCGTTGACATACACGGTTCCGCGGTCGATGCGCACGACGTCGCCCGGCAAGCCGATGACTCGCTTGATCAGACTCTGCGGGGCCGGCCCGTCGTGGTGGAATGCGATGATGTCGCCGCGTTCGGGCGTGTGCATGCGATACGCGACCGTGTTGATCAGAACGAACTCGCCTGACGCAATGCGCGGAGCCATTGAAAAGCCCGAGACCTGCGGCATGCGTAAGAAGAACGCGAGCAGCAGCGCGCCGAGAACGGCGATTTGAAGCGTTACATTTGCGACCGGACGCCAGTGCAGTTGGCGAAGCACGGAGCTAACGCTTCGACGGGTGCTTCAGCGTTTCCTAAGGGGCTTCGTGATTTAAGATCGCGGCTAACGCCAGAGAATTTTCGCGTCGCGAAAGGGCCAGAAGATCACGAATGCGTGGCCCGTGAATGCCGCAGCTTGGCCGGCTCGCGGTCCGCTCGCGAACGCTCCGTGGTTTTGCGCGAATCCCCAGATGTGCGAGTCTTCGGAGTCGTTGCGATTGTCGCCCATCATGAAGTATGAGTCTTTCGGCAGACGATCGGGCGCGCTCCAGTCGGCTTTCGGCGGAATGTTTGCGGTGGTTGGGTCCAGGGCTTGAAATCCCGCGCCTTGATCGACGTAAACGCCGTAGTTTTTGACGATGAGATTATAGTCCGGCTGCGCCTTGATGTACGGCTCGCGCATGGCCTTGCCGTTCACGTAAACCACGCCGCCTTGAATGCGCAGCGTATCGCCGGGCCGTGCCATGACGCGCTTGATGAAATCGTCCGGTGACGGGATCGGCGGCGGGAATACGACGATGTCGCCTTCGTGCGGCTGGTGAAATCGATACTCGAACTTATTAACCAGCAGCACGTCTCCGATTTCCAGCGTCGGAATCATCGAACCCGACGGAATGTAGTACGTACGCGCCACGAATGTGATCAGTAAGAACGCCGCTATGCCGGCCAGAATGAACGGGTCGAGGTATTCGCGAGCGAAAGCGGTCGATTTCGCTTTTGCGTTTGCCGGAACGGGGCGGACCGTCAAGATCACCCGCGCGACGATGAAGACGGCGACGATGATCAGCAGTTCGGTTGGCGTCACGGCAATCGTTCCTAACAAGAAGGCCTCACCACGCTAAAGCGTGCGCAGCCGGCGCAGCGGCCAGAAGAGAAGAAATGCGCGGCCGGTAAACTCGGCGCTCGCAACGTGCGCGAGCTGGCCGGCGACGAACGTTCCGTGCAGTTGCGCGAATCCCCAAATATGGGAATCGTCGGATACGTTACGATTGTCGCCCATCATGAAGTAAAAGCCGTTCGGAACGCGGTCGGGTGCTTGCCACATCGAACGCGGAGGGATATCGGCCTTGTCCGGGCTGAGCGGCACGAGCGGCTCGCCGCGGGCGCCGACGGCGATGCCGAAGTTTTTGACGACGAGATTGTAGTCGGGCGGCGAGGAGATGTAGGGCTCGCTCACTGCTTTGCCGTTGACGTATACGGTTCCATCTTGCACGCGGAGCGTGTCGCCGGGAACGGCGATGACGCGTTTGATGAAATCGTTCGTTGCCGGTACCGGCGGCTTGAACACGACGATATCGCCGTTGTGCGGGCCGTGAAAACGGAATTGAAACTGATCGACGAGCAGCACGTCATGCACTTGCAGCGTAGGAACCATCGATTCGGACGGTATGAAATAGGCGCGCACGACGAAGGTGATGAGGAAGAGCGCCACCAGACCGGCGACGATGAAGGCATCCAGATACTCGCGCACGATGCCGAGGCCGGCAGTGCGCGCGTTTGAGCCCGCAACTGCTCTGCGGCTGACTACGACTCGCGCTACGACGAAGACGCCGATCAGACCCAGCAGCTGCAGCGGCGAGAGCGCGAGGCTAGCGGACAGCTTTCTTCTCTTTGATTCGCGCGGCCTTACCGATTTTGGTAGCGAGATAGTACAGGCGGCTTTGACGCACGATGCCGCGCTTGCTCACTTCGACACGTTCGACGCGCGGGCTATGGAGAAGAAACGTTTTCTCGACACCCACACCGTGCGCGACGCGCCGCACCGTAATGGCTTCTTGGGCGCTGCCGCCCTTGCGAACCGTCACGACGCCTTCGAACATTTGGGTGCGTTCCTTGCCGCCCTCTACAACTTTGGAGTAGACCTTGACGGTGTCGCCTGGACGGAAGGACGGGACGCTCTCTTTTTTCTGCTCTTGATTTAAGACATCGATGACGTTCATTGAAAGCTCTCTACTGAATGCGATATGAATACAGCCGATGGGCGAGGCCCACGGCAACCGTGCGATTTTAACACGGTGATTCGTCGATGCGCAAGGCGAACGGTCATTCTGTGAGGTCCGGCCGGCGTGCCCGAGTGCGCTCTCGCGACGCTTCCCGCCGCCATTCGGCGATCTCGGCGTGATTCCCCGAGAGCAGCACGGGCGGCACGCTGACCCCGCGAAAAACCGCGGGTCGCGTAAAGCTTGGGTAATCGAGCCGGCCGTTCTCGAACGATTCGGCTTGCGCGGATTCGGGATTTAACGCCCCGGCAAGCAGCCGTACGGTAGCATCCATGATGGCAAGGGCCGGGATTTCTCCGCCGGTCAGCACGTAATCGCCCAACGAATACTCCGCGGTCTCGAAAAGCGCGCAGAGGCGATCGTCTATTCCCTCGTAGCGTCCGCAGACCAGGATCAGGCGATCGAGGTGTTCCGCAAACGTCCGAGCGTCGCGTTGAACGAACGGCTTGCCGCTCGGGCTGAGAAGGACGATTGCGCGCCGCTCGCCGGGGGGCGCCGACGAGACGATGCGGTCGAGCGTTTCGGCGATCGGCTCGATGCGAATCACCAGGCCCGCTCCGCCGCCGAACGGAACATCGTCGGCGCGTTCCCGCGCTCTGAGCGCGTCGAGCACGTGATGGTACCGGATCTCGACGAGGTTGGCTTCGACGGCGCGGCCGACGATCGAAAGGCCGACGAACGGCGCGAACATTTCCGGAAAAAGCGTAACGATGTCGATCGTAAACATGGGAAACAGAGTGTTCAACCTGTACAAGTTCAAAGCTCTTTTCCGGCTGCCGGTGCTGCCGCCGTTCGAACGCGCAGTGGCCGATCTCGATGCCGGGCGCCACGCCGAGGCGCTCGTCCAATTTGAAACGCTGCTGGCGGCGGAAAATCTGACGCCGGCCGAACGGGCGAAGGTCGCCAACAAGCGGGGGATCGCGCTCGTGAAGCTCGGGCGCCGCGATGAAGCACTCCAAGCGTTTCAGAACGTGCTCGATGCGATGCCTCGATACGCGCCCTCGCTGGTCAATGTCGGCAATCTCTGCTTGGAAGATGGAAGCATCGATGACGCGGTCATGCACTATGAGGCCGCGATTCGAGCCGACGATGAGTATCCGGTCGCGCATCTCAACCTCGGGGTGGCACTCAAGCACCTCGGTCGTACGAGCGAATCGGTTCGCGAATTGAAAAAGGCCAGCCGTCTCGAGGGGCGTCTCTTAACGAAACGCCGGAAATAGAATCCCGCGCGCTGAAATGGCCGCAATGGCCGATCGGGACCAAATTCCGTTATCCGAGGAACTCCTGGACGTACTGCGCGCTGCGGCCGACATTTCTCGCGAATCCGAGGAGCAGTTCGTCACCCCGCGTGCGCTGCTCCGGGCGCTTCTCGACGATCCCGTCGTGGGGCCACCGCTTTCCGCCTCCGTCGACCGTTCCGCGATCGAGTCCGTCGAACCGTCGGCGATTGACTTGAGCGGCGTCTCGCGCCTTTCCGACGATCGCATCGCGGGCGACGAACAGCCGGCAATGGTGCCGTACGACACGCTGGCCTTTAAGTCAACCGACGGTTCGGCCACGCTTTGGCTTAATAAAGACGCATACGGGATCTTTATGGTGGGGGCGAACCGCGCCGGCGACGAGCGCTATTCGCCGGCGCATCTGGCGCGAGCGTTTGCAGCCGAAGCCGTGCGCGCGCCCGGTTTGCTCGTATCGATTATTCCGAATCCGGGCGCACTGATCGACGCGATGTACAACGTGTAAGGCGCCGCCGCAGCCGAGTTTCTAAACGCCGGCTTCGACCGACGTGATTTCTTCGAGATACTCAAACAGCTGCGGCAGCGTTATCTTTTCGAGTGCGGTTTTTTGGATCCGGCCTTCGCCGTCTTCGCCCTCGTCGCGCAAATAGCAGCGTGATTCCACGCCGCTCTCGCTTTCGCTGATGAATGAAACGGCGAACCCCTTTCCGGGCATTTCGTCGTAAATGCGCATCATCGCGTGGTTGAGGATTTCGATTGAGTGCGTGGGATTGTTCGCGTCAAAAATCGTTATGGTGAGATAGTCGCGATTGGCGACTTCGATCGAGCCCACGACGAAAATATTTTTGGCCGAAAAGAATTCATGACCGCGCTTATTGCGGCTCGAGACTTCGTAGAAGACGCGATGCATGACGAACCGGTTTAGGATCTTGCGCAGCGTTGCCAGCGACGCGAGCGTCTCCGTCCGGTTGCCCCGCGTATAGATAATCTTCACGGGCGGAGCCGAAGCTTGCACGGGGCCGCAGGGTAGCCCTGCCGAAGTGACTGCTCCGCATGTTTTCACTACCGGAAATGGGGATTCTCGGGGTCCTTGCGCTGCTCTTGTTCGGTCCGGAAAAGCTTCCAGGCATCATGCGCCAGGTTGGTAAGGTGACCCGCGAAATGCAGTCGGCTTCGCAAGGGTTCATCCGCGAGATGGAGCGCGCCGCCGACGTGAACGAAGCACCTTCGGCAAAGCCCGCGTACGATGCCACTCCCGAATATCGCGACGACGAGCCGCCGCATCCGGAAGAAATGAAACCAATCGTTACGGTTCCCCGGCCAGTCGACGCCACAGAAGAATGACCCGGGAAACGTAGGCGCGCGTTTCCGGATACGGCGGAATGCCGCCGTAACGATCGACCGCCCCCGAGCCTGCGTTGTAGGCCGCAAGTGCGAGAGCGTACCGCGCGACCGGGTCGCGATCGCGATACCGGTCCAGCAATCCGCGCAAATGGACGGCGGCACCATGGATGTTCTCAAGGGGATCGGCTGGATCTACCCGCAGACCGGCCGCGGTTTGTGGCATGAGTTGCGCCAGCCCCACCGCTCCGGCCGACGAGCGCGCCTCCGGTCGCCACGCAGACTCCACGGCAATAAGCGCTACCAGCAATCGCGCATCCAATCGCTGTCCATCGGCTTCGGCCAACGCACGTGACGCCAGCATTTGTGAATCGGCAACATTCAATCGCGGGTTGAATGCGCGCAGCGCTTGGGCGTACTGCGCGGACAGCGGTTCGGCTTCGGCGCGGGCCATGACCAAGCCGAAAATCGATAGAACCATTGTTAGCCTTCGTAAGACGCTGCTTGGCATACTCGAAGCAGTGCCCGCGAAACACAATATTGCGTCTGCCGCTAACAAGAAACGCCCTATTTACAGGCCAGTGAAAAACCCCCGTACGGTTATCGTGCCCCGCTTTTGGCCGCTTTCGTCGTTGCCCTTCGGTTACAACGCCACGGCGTTGCGCCCTCATCGCGCCTAGAAATCGGCTCAAAACCGTGGCGCGATAACACGTGCGCGGCTTTTTCACAGGCCCGTTAAGGCGCTTTCGTGCAGACGACGCGAAAACGAAAGGTTTCTAAATGTTGAAGTTTTGGCGAATTTCGTTGATGCGCTGTTGGAGCATCGTCTTTGCTTGCGATTGCAAACGATCTTTTTGTTCGTCGGGCAGTCGCTGGTAAACCAAATATCCGGCTGCGGAAAGAATTCCGCCAAGAACTCCGATCAGGAGGGTCTTGCCGACTTCCGGACTTCCGTCGTTCTCGGTATTTTCGTAACTCACGTTTGCGTTCTCCGCGTAGGTGCCTTTGTAACCGTTACTACCGGACCATTGCTGCTCCGATGGCGTGGGCCGGAATGAATCAGACATACTTCCTCCTTCGTGCTAACCGATCTTACCCGATTTTACTGAAAACCTTGTTAGGCTTCCGGTTGACTATGTGCCCGAACGTTATCGGGATGCTGCGTTGCGATCTGGCGAACCGCAAGCTCGGCGGTAGCGACGATCGCTTGCACGGCCGAATCGTCGCGGCACTCCTGCGGCCAAGCAACCGACATATCGCCGGCTTGCTGGCGGACGTCGAGGCGAACGTTCGCGTACTGTTCCAGCCCGCCGCGCGCGGCCTGAAGAATTGCGGAAACGGCTGCGCAGACGATGTCTTGCCCGTATTCCGCGGAATCGGCGTGACCCCGGGCAAAGAAAGAGGACAGCCGATCGCGGCTGTCCCTGCAAAACGTGACCTCGAGCACAGCCCTTAAGGTAAGTCGATCTTTGTGATCTTGACCTGCGCGAAACGCTGGCGGTGTCCGATCAATTTGCGGACGCGCTTCTTGGGCTTGTATCGGAAAACGAGGATTTTCTTGGCTTTGCCTTGGTGCAGTACCGTCCCGGTGACGACCGCTCCTCTGACCGTCGGCGCGCCGACTTTTACGGCGTCGTCGCCGTCGGCACCGCTGCTCGCAAGCACGACGCTGTCAAATTTAACGTCCGAGCCGACTTCGCTCTCTAAAAGGTCGCACGAAATAACGTCGCCCTCGGATACTTTATACTGCTTTCCGCCAGTTTCGATGATCGCGTACATAACCTAAGGAACATTATCACCCCGCCTCGGTCATGTCAACGCGCCGAATCGCTTGACGAACGGCATTCAACGGCCTACAATGCAGACAAGTCTAGAAAATAGACTAGTCTGCCGAACGGAGTACGTCTTGGAAAATCTCGAAGTTCGCGATCACCTGGAGATGGTCGATCGGATCCTCGCCCTGGCGGAACATTGCACCCGCCCGGCCACTCCGTGGTTGTACATCGTCTGGGGATTGGCGGGCGCCGTTCTCGATATCGTCGATCAGCTCGTCTTCGCGCAGCGCTACACGATGAATTTGCTCTACCTCTCAGGAGTGGTGCTGCTCGCAGCGGTTGTAATGACGGTCGCCTACGTTCTCGGTGCGCGCAATGCCGCTCGCGTCAGCGCGTTCGAACGGCAGATTGGGCGCGTCTTTTGGGCCGCGTCAATCGCGGGAGCCGTGGTCGACATCGGCGGCGGCAATCTTTTTTCGGGATGGGCTGCGGCTGCTATCTGGTCGGTGGTCGTAGCCGTTCCTCTGCTTTTCGTCGGCGTGCAAGGTCATCGCGTGACGCTGACCGGCGGCATCGTCCTGCTGGCGTCGGTGGTAGCCGCAAATTTTGTGCCCGCGGGACTTACCGGATACGTCCTGGC
>JALYTZ010000137.1 GCA_030854025.1 Vulcanimicrobiota bacterium | reverse complement strand
GCGTCTTGTTTTCCGGCATCGTCGGCTTTTGCGGCAAAAATAATTCCGATCAGCCGGTTGAAGAGCTTCTCGGCGTTCGCCGGCGCAATCGGATGCGACGACGCAACGCCGCCGTCGGCGCGCACCGCGCGCGCGATGACCCGTTCGAGCAGATTGGTGGGAGCTTGTGCCGGCGCGGGAACAGACGGCTGCGTCTTGACGGCAGCATGCTGTACGAGCGATTCGATGATTGACGAAATCGTTCGCGACGGCGTTGGAATGGGAAGTTTTGGTTGCGGGGCCGGGTTGTCTTTCGCTGCTGTAGCGTCCAAGATCATTCCCGAGAATCGACTCTGCTGCCCTGCGTCTTTGGCTCCCCCCACGAGCGTTCCCAGAAGATTTCTGAGCCGTTCTCGCAGGGCCGAAGCTTGTTCGGCAATGGTACTCGGCGGGCTTGCACCCGGTGGAGCGAGAGCACTTGCGTACGCTCGTTTCAACGTCGCGTTCGCGTCCGCATCGAGCGGTTTGCTAAAGCTTCGCGCGGTGGCATCCGCGAGCTGCGTGGCGATGCGATCGACGACGGTCATCAGTGGAACGCCCTGCTGCAGAAGCGCGGCAATTTGCGCGGCTGCATCGGACGTGACCTTAGGCGTGTCGAGTTTTCGCTTGAAAATAGCGCCGAAACGCGCTGAAGCGCGCGGACCCGTAGATCCGGGCGTGCCGCTCGTCTTCGGAGCGCCGCTCGATTCGTTCGAAGCGGCAGGCACTATGTGCATGGGTAAAGCCGTTATAGTATCTCACCCCCTTCAAAAGGATGTCTGTAGCTCTTTCATCGGCACACGCCCGGACAATCTTAGTCGCACCGTACTCGCGCTGCCGCGAGGGTCAGGAAATTCCGAGCGATTTGGGCGCCTTGCTCGCTCAGCACGGATTCGGGGTGAAACTGGACCGCATGAATCGGCAGGGTGGCGTGCGCCAAGCCTTGGACGACCCCGTCGTCGCTGCGCGCCGTGATTCGCAGATTGGCCGGCACGGAGGAGGCCGCGAGGCATAGCGAATGGTAGCGCGTCGCGACAAACGGCGACGGCAAGCCCGCGAAGACCCCGGTACCATCGTGACGGATGAAGGAGGTCTTGCCGTGCATGAGTTGCGGCGCGTGAGCAATCGTACCGCCAAACGTTGCGCCGATCACCTGCAAGCCGAGGCAGACGCCGAGCAGCGGCAGCTCTCGCTCTGCAGCCGCGCGGACCATCAATTGTACTGCGGGCGTGTCATCGGGTTTGCCGGGACCCGGACCGATCGCTAGAGCGTCGTACGCGTCGAGCGCAGCGGGCTGCATTCGCACATCGTCATTCAACCACACGTCCATTTCGGCTCCGTGCGCGGCCAGCAAGTGCACGAGGTTGTACGTGAACGAATCGAAATTATCGATGAATAGCAACCGCACTACGCATCGACTCCCAGCGCTTCGCGGATGACGCGAGTCTTGTGGAGAATTTCATCGTATTCGAATTGCGCATCGCTGTCGGCCACGATTCCGGCGGACGCTTGCCAGTACGCCATGCCGTCACGCACGTGGACGCTGCGCAGCGTAATGCACGAATCGAAATCGCCGGTGCCGGCCCAACGCCCGATGCTGCCGGCATAAAAGCCGCGCGAGACCGGTTCGAGCCGATCGACGATCTGCATCGCGCGCACTTTCGGAGTTCCGGTGACGGTGCCCGCGGGAAACCCGGCCGCAAACAGATCGAGCGCATCGTGCTGCGCGCGCAACGTTCCGGTAAGATCGGAAACGATGTGCATGACGTGGCTATACCGTTCGATCGCAAGCAGCTCGGTTACGCGCACGCTTCCGTATTCACAAACCGACCCTAAATCGTTACGGCCCAAGTCGACGAGCATGACGTGCTCCGCGCGTTCCTTCTCATTGGTCAACAGCTCGGCGGCGATTGCCGCATCTTCGTTTTCCGTCGAACCGCGAGCGCGAGTTCCGGCCAGCGGGCGAATGCGCGCCTGACGTCCCTCCAGCCGCACGAGAAATTCCGGCGAAGCCCCGAAGACTTCTCCGAACGGTGCGTCCACGTAAAACATGTACGGCGACGGATTGCGCGACCGAAGCGTACGATAGAAGTCGAATCCGGCTCCGACGAGCCGCGCGCCGAAGCGAATTCCCAACTGCAGCTGATAGACGTCGCCCTCGTAAATGCGATCTTTGACTTGCTTTACCAGCTCGACGTAGCGATCGCGACTCAGCGATTGGCTCACCGGTCCGGTTCCTGAAAACGCGGCGGCCAGCTTGGGCCGCACGTTCAGGAGCCTATCGATGCAGGCGTCGAGTCGCCGCTCCAGCACCGGACCGTCGTCGCCGATCATCCAAATCGTGAGGCAATCGCTAAAATGGTCGAACACGAGCCACGTGCCGGGGATGGCAACGTAGGCCGCGGGCATGGCCGGCGCGTCGGCCATCCGATCCGGCAAACGTGCGAACGTTCGAGCGGCATCGTACGAAAACGCAACGAGCGCGCCGCCAAGCGGAGCCTCTTCGGCGCCGCCGTATGCACGCGTGAACTCGCGTATTGCGTCGAGCAGGCCCGGTCCGGCCTCAAAGGAACGCGATTCGATGTAATCGATGCCGACGAACGAATAACGCGAAATGCGCCCGCCGCTCTCGACGCTTTCGAGTAAACACGACGCGCCGGGCGTTGCAAGCGCCGCGTACGCCGCAATCGGCGTAAGCACGTCTGCCGAGAGCGTGCGCGTTCGCACCATCGCGGGTCGCTTATTTCCGACGACCATCCGTCTCCTAACGAGATTGAAACGGACGTTCAATTAGCGGCGAAGTTCGGGATGTTC
>JALYTZ010000132.1 GCA_030854025.1 Vulcanimicrobiota bacterium | reverse complement strand
ATTGAGTGCCCACTGCAAAATGAACGATGCAGTTACTTCATTCGATTCGACCTAAGTGCGAAAGACACCGACGCCTTTACCAGTTTCCACGGCACCGAAGCGACAAGCCGGGCCAACTTACCGTACTGGCGTCGTTTGGCCGTCTTCGTTACTTCGCCAAGTCGAATTCCAGCGCGTAGGGCGAATTTGCTGCGGACGTTCGCTCGAAGCACCGCTCGTGTGCTCAGTTCCATCAGTGCCTTCGGATCCCGAGGCATCCCCGCGAGCATAGTGCGAAAAACCCCTATTTCCCAAGGGAAATGTGCATCGCTCCCGCAGAGCGTTCCTCGTATTCCCATCGAGTCGAACGTCTGTTTCGCCTGAGCAAACTCCCGAGTGCCGTACCGGCCGTTGTAGAGTTCCCAGAGGTCAATATCCGGGTGATCCGCATGTAGCCGAGCAAGATTTTCTGCGCCGAACGTGCGAACGGGATGCGGGAGGTACGCAATTCCGCCCTGCGCGTGAATTTCCGCGATGACGTCCGGAAACTTTCGGCTGACGATATCTTCCCTGAGGTATAGACCAATGATATCGCCTCGATCGCTCTTTACCTCGACTCCCGGGATAATCAGAAAATTGGGATCGTCGTTTACGCTCATCGCAATTTTGGCGCCTTCGATCGTATCGTGGTCCACGATGGCGATGCCATCGAGGCCCCGCCTGCGCGCTATTTCAACTACGAGGCGCGGCGGCGTGAGGCAATCAAAAGACCGCGACGTGTGAACGTGAAAATCGATCGCAAAAAGGCCGTCGTGGTTCATCGTTTCACCGCGTTGGCGAGCATCGAATACAGTTCCGCAAACGTGGGGAGCGGGTCCGACCACCGCCAATCGCTTTTGATCTTCGAGGAGATCACGTTGCGTAAGATTGCGCCGCGGAACTCGGGGTACCGAAGTGCCGCCTTTAATCCCACTGGAAGAAGCCATTGGTACGTTACGCCGTCGGGATACGAGGTCGCTGGCGGGCTGCTTCCATCGATCAGCGCGTTTGCGATCCAGACCGGAAAATTACACCCGGAGACGATCGCGAGATCGAGGGAGCCCCAGAGCTTTGGATTGATTTCCATGAGGTAGAATTCCCCATTGCCCTCGTGTCGTTTGAATTCAACCATTGCCGCTCCGTGCCAATCGAGCGAAGCGAGCAACGTTTTTCCTAGTTCGCGCAGACGCGTATCGTGGATAGACCGCGCAACGACGCTTGGGCCGCCTTCCCTTGGATACTGCATCAGACGTTCGTGCATAAAATACGCCGTTTCGCGACCGTTCTGAAAAAAACCAAAGTAGCCGAAGCCATTTTCACCTGGTATGTACTCCTGCGCGATGTGGGTCTCCGTTCCGCTCTCAATCCGGCGTGCGACCGCTTCGACCTCCGGCGCGCTCCGCACAATCCATGCCCCTGTGCGCGGGTGCTTGAACACAACGGGTAAACCCAGTTCCCGCCAATTCGCTGCGGCCAGCGTCTTTGGAATGGGGATTCCCAACGCGGCAGCATGTTCGAACGTTCGCTTCTTGTCGAGTGCGGTTCGAAAACTTTCCGAAGGGGGAAGCATCGTCGGTACCGGCAGACTGGTCCGGTGCCGTTCGAAGAGCGCTGCCATCTCCAACCCCACGGGTATCGCAGCATCGTAGTGTGTCTCTTGAAAATGCCGTCGCAACACTCCGACCGTATGGTTTTCGTCAATTCGGGGATCTGGATAGGAAAATCGTTGGGTGCAATAGCGCGACCATTTTGAGAGTGCGCTAAGTCCGGCGCGATCCGCGACCGTCACTGCGAAACCGGCACGGCCAAGCGCGCGCACCGCAGCGAGCCCGTTACGGTATGATCCGTCGGTAACGAATACGTGTCTTTGCCGCATTTTAGTTCGGTGCGCGCTTCAAATTGGAATTGCGCCCGCGGGTTCGAGCGACGTGAGCCACGAGCCTACGATCGAAGACCATGCGAAACGGTCTACTGCCAACTGTCGTGCGGCTACCGCCATCGCGGCTTGTTCCGCCGGGTGGTCGCAAAGCCATCGCATCGCTTCGGCAACCAGAGCCGGCTGTTCCGGCGCCACGACCACCCCGGCGCGCGCATCGCTCACGAGCCGCGCTCCTTCGCCTTCGCCGCTGTAGACGATCGGCACGCCGCTAGCCAGAGCTGGGAAAAGCTTGGACGGCCGCGCTCCACGCATCAGGCCTGTCGAAACCAACGGAACGATCGCACCATACGCAAGCGAAAAATAGTCCGGCATTACGTCGAGCGGCACCGCATCGACAAAGCGGACGTTTTTGACACCGTCGCGGCGAGCCCGCTCAATCAGCGATCGTTTAGTCGGCCCAGCGCCCACGAATAGAACGATCGCTCGATCGTCGACCAGCTTGGCCGCGTCGACCACATGTTGCAACGCTTGTGCGATGCCGTGCGTGCCCGCATAGATGAATACGCGCCGGTCGTCGATGTCCAGCGTCCGCCGAAGCCGCTCGACCGGCGCCCGGGGTGCAAAGGTGTCAATATCGATACCGTTTGGCAAGAAACGAAGCTTTCTATCGGGCACGCGTTTGTCGTCGCGCAGCACTCGATCGATGCCGTTGGTAACGGCATTGACGATGTCCGCGCGCCGGTAGGTCCACGCTTCAAGACTTTCCGCAAGGCGAATCATAATACCATCGGGCATCACGCCGAGATCCCGGACGGAGTCAGGCCAGAGGTCCGCGACGTTGAAGATGAGCTTCGCGCGATATCGCAGCGCCGCAATCCATCCGGGGATGCTCAAGAACAGTGGTGGGGACTCGACAAAGACTACGTCCGGTCGCTTGGCGAGTGCCAGGCCGACGAGCGATGTAACGGTGAACGACAGGTAGTTTGCGATTCGACGCAAGCCCGTCCCCGTCGCCGCGTACACCCACGTGCGGTGAACAATCGTCCCGTCGATCTCATCGCGCATGTAGAATTTCCTGCGATACCCAACGTACGTACGCCCCTGAAGGTGGTGCGGCATCGCCGTGACGACCTCAACTTCGTGCCCGCGACGCACGAGTTCCCGGGCAAAGGCGGCCAACCGCGTCTGCGGCGCACCGATTTCAGGCGAGTAATACTGGGTTAGAATGAGGACGCGCACGTTTGCGCTCGATCGGCGACGTTTAGGTGAACCAGCATCGCATCGACGATGCGGCGCGCGCAGTTGCCTTCGCCATAGGGATTGCGATGCCGCGACGGTATGGGGCCGCGCGCGGCGGATGCGATAAGTTTGGAATCGCTGCCGACCAGAACGTTCCATCCGTCCTCGAGCGTTTCGGTCCATTCGGTCGTCGTGCGTAATGTAACGCAGGGCGTTCCAAGAGTGACGGCTTCTTTTTGAATGCCGCCGGAATCCGTCAATATCACGCGCGCGTGCAGTTGAAGCGCGAGCATGTCGCTATAGGAAAGCGGCTCGCAAACGATAATTCCGTCGTTCACTCCGACGGCAAGCGACGTGACGAGCGGACGGGTGCGAGGATGAACCGGAAAGACGACCGGCAGGCCTACGTTGCGCAAACCCTCGATAAGGCTAGCGAACACCGCAGGATCGTCGGTATTGGAGGCGCGGTGAATCGTCGCGAGCGCGAACGCGCCAGGCGTCAGGGTGAATCGGCGCAGCACTTCCGGCTCGGCGGGGAGGCGGGCCGCGACTTCCAGCGCGAGATCGACCATAAGATCCCCGACGACTTCTACGGGACGGTCGATGCCTTCGCGTTCGAGCTGCATGGCGGACCACGTTGTCGGGGCAAGCAGCAGATCGGCAACGCGGTCTGCAACGAGCCGGTTGATCTCTTCAGGCATCGTCCGGTCGAACGAGCGAAGGCCGGATTCAACATGGACCACGGGCACGTGCATCTTGGCCGCGACGAGCGCGCCCGCAAGCGTGCTGTTCGTGTCGCCGTATACGAGAACGCAGTCGGTCTGCGCTTCTTCGATAACCGGTTCCAACCGCGCCATCATCTCGCCGGTCTGCACGCCGTGCGACGCAGAGCCTACGCCAAGCTGATATCGCGGCTGCGGTAGTCCCAACTCTTCGAAGAACACGTCGCTCATGCGCGCATCGTAATGCTGGCCGGTATGCACGAGCCATTCATCGATTCCGCGCTTTGCGAACTCGCGCGAAAGCAGCGCGGCCTTGATGAACTGCGGTCGCGCACCGACCACGCTGACAACGCGCACGCGTGCGTTAGACCGAGGCCGGCTGCGGTTTGAGCACCGTCTCAAGCGCGGTACGCACCGCCTCGCGCGCTTCGCCGCTAAGCTCGGGAAACATCGGCAGCGAAAGCACTTCGCGCGCCGCGCGTTCGGAGTTCGGAAAATCGCCTTGCTTGTAGCCGAGACCGGCGTGAACTTCTTGCAGATGCAAGGGAACGGGATAATAGACCATCGTCTGTATGCCCGCATCCGCCAACTGTTTTTGTACGCGATCGCGGTCTTGCACGCGAATCGTGTACTGATGGTAGGCGTGGAACGTTTCTGGAGTCTCCGCCGGAGTCTCTGCGACCGAGCCGACGTTTTGCGTATACCACGCGGCATTCGCTCGCCGGTTGCCGATCCACGAATCCAGATGCGGCAGCTTCACGCGCAAAATCGCAGCCTGAACTTCATCGAGCCGGCTATTGACGCCGAGTTCTTCGTGATGGTATTTGACGCGTCCGCCATGCGCCCGAAGGCTGCGCATGCGGTCGGCGAGGTCCTTACGATTCGTCGTCGCCATGCCGCCATCGCCGTACGCGCCGAGGTTCTTCGATGGGAAGAAACTAAACGCGCCGACGTCGCCGAACGATCCGACGCGCTTGCCGCCGATCGACGCTCCGATCGCCTGCGCGCAATCTTCGATCACGGCGAGTCCGTGTTTTTTCGCAATTGCGACGATGTCGTGCATCGGCGCCGGATGGCCATAGAGATGAATCGGCAGAATCGCCTTGGTTCGCGGCGTTATCGCACCTTCGATAAGCGTGGGATCCATATTGTACGTCACGGGGTCGATGTCGATAAAAACCGGTGTTGCGCCCACGATGCCGATCGCTTCCGTCGTCGCGACGAACGTAAAGGGCGTGGTTATCACTTCGTCGCCGGGGCCGATGTCGAGTGCGCGCAAGGCCAAGTGCAATGCGTCGGTTCCCGAATTGAGGCCGACGGCGTGTTCGCTGCCGATGTACGCTGCGATTTCGCTTTCGAACGCTTTGACGCTGGGGCCGTTGATGTAATGGCCGCTAGCGAATACGTCCATAACGGCGCGATCGATCTCTGCTTTGAGCGCGCGATATTGTTCGGTTAGATCTAGAATCGGAATCATTTGCTTCTCCGCACGGCTTCGCCGGCTTTTTCGTAGGTGCGGCCGCACGCACCGCATGTGGTGCGATCGTTGTGGAACGCAAGCTTTACGCCGCATTCGCACGCATGGCCGCGCACGCGTGCGGGATTGCCGTACACCATCGCGTACGGCGGAACGTCTTTGGTGACGACCGACCCTGCTCCGACGAACGCGAATTCGCCAAGCGTGTTGCCGCAAACGATCGTAGCGTTGGCTCCGATCGATGCGCCGCGCTTAACGATCGTCTCCGCATAGTCCGCAGAGGTGTTGCGCGGCGTTCCCGAGCGTGGTGTCGTTACGTTGGTGAAGACCATACTGGGTCCGCAGAAGACGTCGTCTTCGAGCACGACGCCTTCGTACACGGAAACGTTATTTTGAATTTTCACGTTGTTGCCGATGCGAACGCGTGGAGAAATAACGACGTTCTGCCCGATCGAGCAGCGTTCGCCGATCGTGACGCCCGCCATGATGTGACTGAAATGCCAGATCTTCGTCCCCACGCCGATCTCCGACGGTTCGTCGACATACGAAGATTCGTGCACGAAGTACGGTTTTGTTTGACTGCCGGCGGTCAAGCGATTGCCTCCTGCGACGGATGATATGCGTGATTGGCGAGCATTGAAAGGACCTGAACGACGCGCAGGCCCTCCTCTCCATCGGTGAGGGGACGGACTCCCGTCTGCACCGCATCGACGAACGCGCGCATCTCCGCCTTGAGCGGCTCGGACGGCGTGAAATCTATCTTGCGCGAATCCTCGCGCCAAAGCTCGGGATGGCCGAGTGCGTCGGGACGGTCGCCGCACGGGGTAAGCGATAGTTCGGCTCCTTGGCGAGAATCAATAAGGCGAAGAACTCCCTTAGAACCGAATACGTCGAGGCGCGATGACTTATCGGGATCGAGCCACCCAACTTCGATATGCCCCGTGCCGCCGTTTGCAAACTGTAGATCCGCATAGGCAAAGTCGGCAATATGCGGCCGCACGTACCCGGCCATAGATCCCCGGACGCTTTCGGGAAACGCCTCGAATATTTCAAGCGCGAGCGCCACATCGTGCGGAGCGAAGCTCCACCATACGTTTTCGTGCGCGCGCAATTTTCCAAATGAGAGCCGGCGCGAACGCATGTGCCGCACGTCACCGATCGCGCCTTCTCGAATCAGCCCGACCAGCCGTTGAACGGCTGGATGGTACAACAAGACATGACCGACGAAGAGCGTGCGATTGCCCGCCCGCGCCGCGCGCACCACGGTCGCGGCATCTTCAACGCTCATCGCGAGCGGTTTTTCAACAAAGACGTGCTTGCCCGACGCGATCGCTTCGAGGGCAAGCTCGGCATGAACGGCCGCCGGCGCCGCGATTACGACGGCATCGATGTTGCGTTCGAGCAGCGAACTCATTTCAAACTCGAGCCCTGCTTCGGGATAATCTTGCGCAGCGTGCGCGAGCGCGGCTTCGTTGGCATCGCAGACGCTCTCCAATATGCCGAGTTCCGCGCAGACGCGTACCAGATTCTGACCCCAATAACCGGAGCCTACGACGCCGACCTTCACAGCATCACCACGTTGTCGCGGCCTTCGCGGCAGTCTTTCGTAGCGTTGCGCGTGTCGATCACGAGCTTCGCGTGGTCGCAGACCTTCGCATAATCGATCGAGGAATGATCGGTGAGGATCAGCACCGCGTCGGCGCGTTCCAGTTGTTCCTTCGCAAGCGGAAGGGAATGCCACATCCGGTCGTGTTCGCCGGTGAAGCTTGGGACGTGCGGGTCGTGATAGTCGATTCGCGCTCCGTCCTTTGCAAGAAGGTCCATCACTTTGAGCGCCGGCGACTCACGCCAGTCCTCGATATCGCGCTTGTACGCAACTCCGAGCACGAGTATGTTCGAGCCCTTGATCGAGCGGTTTTGTTCGTTGAGTGCGCGCATCACTTTTTCGCGCACGAAATACGGCATCGTCCAATTGATTTCGCCAGCCAATTCGATGAAGCGGACGTTCATGTCGAACTCGCGTGCTTTCCATGCAAGGTAAAAAGGATCCAGCGGAATGCAGTGTCCGCCCACGCCCGGGCCCGGATCGAACCGCATGATGCCGAACGGTTTGGTCTGTGCGGCGTCGATAACGTCCCAGACG
>JALYTZ010000124.1 GCA_030854025.1 Vulcanimicrobiota bacterium | reverse complement strand
GCTTCAGGCCCTGCTCATCGTCGCGGCCATCGTACTCGGAACGATCGCATTTGCGCTGCAGAGCGTGCGTAAAATCAAGATGAACCCGCAGGAGTTTTTGATCGGCGGACGTTCCTTCGGCGCGCTGCTGCTGTGGATTCTGCTCGCGGGCGAAGTCTACACGAGCTTCACGTTTTTAGGCGCCGCCGGATGGGCGTATGGGCGCGGCGCGCCGGCCTTCTACATCTTAGCCTACGGAACGATCGGCTACATCATCGGATATTTCTTCTTGCCGGCCGTGTGGAAAATCGGCAAAGAGCGCAACCTGCTGACGTTTCCGGACTTCTTTCTCGACCGTTTCCAGAGCAAACCGCTGGCCGTCGGCATTGCAGTTCTGCAGTTCTTCCTGGTCGTCCCGTACGTGACGCTGCAACTGAGCGGGCTGCAGACGCTACTTCGAATTGCCGGATACGGACAGTACGATGCGACCGTTGCGGTCGGCGTCGCGTTCGTGCTGATCACCCTGTTCGTATTTACCGCCGGTTTGCGCGGCACGGCGTGGGCGAGCGTCGTCAAAGACGCGCTCGTTCTTGGTGCCGTGATCTTCGCCGGGATCTTTCTGCCGATGCATTTCTTCGGCTCGCCCGCGGCGGCGATCGATCGGGTGCTGCAAACCCATCCGCACTGGTTTACGCTGCTTCCCTCAAGCGCCGACCATGGGACGATCTGGTACATCTCCACCGTGCTGCTTTCGTCGATCGGCTTCTACATGGGTCCCCATACGATCAGCGCGGTCTACTCGGCGAAAAGCGGCGACGTGCTGCGGCGCAACGCGATCTTTTTACCGATCTACCAACTCGTGTTGCTGCTCGTCTTCTTTGCAGGGTTCGCGGCACTGGTTATCGTGCCCGGGCTTACCGGACCGGCCGTCGACAGCTCGTTCATGCTGGTCGTGCAGAAGTTTTATCCGCCGTGGATTTTGGGGCTCGTTGCAGGTGCGGGGTGCCTGGCCGCGCTGCTCCCGGCTTCGGCGCTCTTGCTGGGCGCGGCCGGGGTCTTTGCGAAAAACGTTTTGGGCGATGCGCTGTCGATCGCGACGAGCGAAAACGCGCGCACGCTTGCAACGCGCATTCTCGTATTGGTCGTTGCCGCCATGTCGCTCGTCTTCTGGATCTTTTACTACAAGACGCTGGTGGAATTGCTGCTTTTCTACTACAACGGCGTCACGCAATTCATGCCAGGATTTACGTTCGGCTTGATCTGGCGGCGTGTGAGCGCGCCGGCGGTCGCCTGCGGAATCATAGCCGGCGAACTGGCAGTCGTCTTTCTCATGACGCACCCGGCGATCGATACGTTCGGCATCAATCCGGGGTTTTTCGCGCTCGTTCTCAACGTGATCGTTTGTGTCGGGCTGACGCTGGCACGCCCACGAAAATCATTTAGTGTGACCGAGCGAGAATGAACGGGCTATGAGCGTAGTATTCGAAGTCTCGCGTGCCGTTGCCGACGACGTCGTCGCGATCCGGCGCGACCTTCACATGCACCCGGAGCTTGGGTTCGAGGAGCAGCGTACCGCAGGCATGGCGGCCGATCGGCTGCGCGGCCTCGGTTATGAGGTTCATACGGGCTTCGCGACGACCGGCGTCATTGGAATAATGCGGGGTGCGAAGCCGGGCCGCACGATCATGCTGCGCGCCGATATGGACGCGCTGCCGATTCTCGAGGAAAACGAACATTCGTTCCGCTCCACATCCGAAGGCAAGATGCATGCGTGCGGACACGATGGACACGTTGCCATTCTCTTGGGTGCGGCACAGCTTATCGCGGATCGCAAGGACGAATTAGCCGGCACCGTCTGTTTGGTTTTCCAGCCCGCCGAAGAAGGACGCGGAGGCGGACAGCGCATGGTGGAAGAGGGCCTGATCGAACGGTTCGGCATCGAGCGCGCGTACGGGCTGCACTTGAGCTCCAAGTACCGAACCGGGACGCTCGGTTTTCGCGAGGGTCCGTTCTACGCGTCCAGCGATTCGATCGAAATCGAAGTACTCGGCCGTGGCGGTCACGGCTCCGCGCCGCACGACGCCGTCGATCCGATCTACACCGCAGCCAACTTCGTGACCTCGGTGCAGCAGATCGTCTCGCGTCAGATCGATCCGCTGCAGCCGGCGGTCGTCACGATCGGTTCGTTTCACGGCGGAACGATTCACAACGTTATTCCACGCACGGTAAAAATGCTCGGCACCGTGCGCGCCTTCGACGACGACGTGCGTCAAGCGATGCCGGGGCGCATCGAACGCGTGCTCAAAAGCTGTTGCGACGGAATCGGCGCCTCGTACGAGTTTGAGTATCTATGGCGCTACCCGGTTACCTCGAACGATGCGGCGCAGACGCAGTACGCGCAGGCGTTAGCAGAACGCGTCGTGGGCGCCGAGAACGTATTTACGGCGGACAAACTGATGGGTGCCGAGGATTTTTCATT
>JALYTZ010000100.1 GCA_030854025.1 Vulcanimicrobiota bacterium | reverse complement strand
GCGCAACGGCCGGCACGTGCGGTGACACAACGGCAAGTTCCACGTTTGCCGTCGTCGGCAGCACGTCGACGCCGAATAACCTCGGGAATGCGATCGCGTCCAACGCGTTCGTGGATACCGTGGGCGGCGGCTCCTTCGTACTCGCCGCCGGATCGACCGGGACGCTTTATTTCGCAGTCGTTGTGAAATAGAACGTTCGTCATACCGTAACGAACGGCTGTGCCTACGCCAAAGCTCGCGCGCTATGCGGCGCTCCTCGCACTAACGTTTCTCGCGTTTGCGACGGGCGCCGCCGGCGCGCAGGCACCTGCCGGAACGCCGATCCAAAACGCCGCTTCGCTCTCGTACCGGGATCAATCCGGCCAGCAGTATTCCGCGCAATCGAATACGGTTGCGACGGTCTACGCGCGCGTCGGCGCGCTCGTCGTCAGCCCCAAAAAGCAGAACGCCGATCCGGCTGCCGACGCAATTGCGGCGGGCACCAACGTCACGCGGACGTTCACGATCGCCAACGTGAGCAACATCGACGACGCATATACGATTCAAGCGGCAAATGCGGCACCCGGCAGAATCGTTTCAATCGCATTCGTGACCGCGAACGGAACGGTGCCGGTGACGCTCGGCGCAACCGCATCACCGCTTGTTCCGGCCGGCGGTTCGATTCAGGTGCAAGTCATCGCGTCGAGCACCGGCTTGGCGCTCGGAACCGCATTTCCGATTACGATTTCAGCGCAAACGACGGCAGCCGGAACGACCAACGGTTTGCAATCCGACGACGGAAAGCAGTGGGCGGTCGTGGCTCCGGGGCCGCAGTTGACGGGCGCGGGCGGCCCAAACACGCAAGTGACGAAAACCGTCAACCACAGTTCGAGCGTGCAGTCCAATCCGCAATCGACCGTGATGTTCGACATTCAAGCGCGTAATTCAGGCGGTGCGCCGGCATCGAACCTCGTCGTCACCGATGTGGTTCCCACCGGCCTGCAGGCGGATCTTGCATCGGTTGCGATCGACGGCGTTGCCGCGGGCGCTGCGGCCTCGCTCGCCGGTCAAACGCTCGCGATCAAGATTCCGGCGCTGCCGGCCGGAGCGCTGCTCGACGTTACGTTCAATGCGACGGTTACCGGGACGTCGATTGCCGGCGCGACGTTTACGAACGTCGCAACCATTGCCGCCGACGGAATCGCTCCGGTCGCGACCACGCCCGCCAGCGTGCTGGTCGGCACGACCAACATCGTTTTCGATCCGACCAACGGGAATCACCCGATCGGCGGCGCCATCGCAACGCTGCTCGATGCATCCGGCACCCCGGTTAAGCTGACGCAGTCCTCCGCGAACGGCGGTGCGCTCGGCGCAAACGCTCAAAACCCGTTCATCACCGGTTCCGACGGCGCATTCGCATTCAACTTGCAGCCGAGCCAGATTGCGCCGGGCGGTTCGCTCTTCTACCTCACGATCAGCGCGCCGGGATATCTCAATCGCAAAATTGCACTGCGCATTACGCTGGGCACCGGCGGGCTGCTCTACGACGTGACCTCGTCGTCGATGGACAATCAGCCGCTGGCGGTCGCCGGCGGCTACGCGCTCACTTCGCAAAACGTCAATTTACACGACGTCTTCGGACTGTTCGGCAACGTCCCGCTCTTCACGGCGCAAACGATCGCCATCAGCAAAACTGTGGACAAACCGGTAGCGCAGTCCGGTGACCGGCTCGTGTACACGATCGAAGCCGGCAATCCGTCGCAATCGTCACTCGGTCCGACCATCATCGTCGACACGCTGCCCGCGGGTGAAGCATACGCTCCCGGCACCGCGCGGATGGACGGCTCGCCGCTCGAACCGGCGATCGACGGACGCAAACTTACTTGGAGCATCGGCGGCTTGGCTGCAGGCGCAACGCATGCGCTCGTCTACGCTACGGTCGTCTTTCCGTCGGTCGCTGCAGGCACGACGCTGGTCAACAACGCGACCGCTTCCGCACAAGTGCCCGGGACGCGCGTTTCCGCGTCCGCCAATGCCACGGCCGACGTGCGAGTGGTTGCAGGTCCGTTTTCAGAGCGTGGAATCATCACGGGCCGCGTCTTCGTCGACGGAAAACGGCTGGGACGATTTACGCGCGGCGACGAGGGAATCGCCGGAGCGCGAGTTTTTCTGGAAGACGGCAGTTCGGTCGTTACCGATGCCGACGGGCGCTATTCGTTCGACGGCGTGCGTCCCGGCGCGCACGTCCTGCGCCTCGATACCTCGACGCTTCCGAGCACCGTGCGGCCATTTGCGAACGCGCGCATGAGCAGCGAATGGTCGATGCAGCGGCTCGTTCACGGCCTGTTCGACGACGGTCTCATGCAAGACGTCAACTTCGGGGTCGGCGGTTCACCATGAGCGCACGTATCGGTCAACGGATGCAGCGTTTCGGCGCCGGCATCGTCGCCCTAGCGATGTTCGGCTCGGTGCAGATGTCCGCCCGTTCCGGCGTTCCCAACGCCATCACATACTCCGATCTTACGCACGAGACGTACACGGCAACCCAAAATTTGACCGCCTCGATTGCATTTCCGGCAGCGGGAAGCGTCAGCTCGACGGTTGCGACGCGCGTCGTTGTCGACACGGGCATCGGCGCGGGCGTCGAGCTGAGCGTGAATGGAGCGATCGTACCGCTCAGCCGGGTCGGGCGGCATACGGCGTCGGCAAAAGCGGGCACCGCGGAATTTGAATATTTCGGCGTCGTGCTGCAACCCGGACCGAATGCAATCGTCGCAACGTCGATCGGTGCGAACGGCGTGCGCGGCGCGTCAACCTCGGAAACGCTGTTCGGGCCCGGCGCGCCCGCCCGACTGTTCGCGGAAGTTCGCGGCAACCTCGTCGCCGACGGCCGTTCCGCGGTCGTGCTGAGCGTGCGCGGTCTAGACCGCTGGAACGATCCCGCGCTTCCCGGATCGCCGGTGCGAATCGCGCTCGTGCGTGGCGATGCAACCTTTCCCGGAGCCCCTTCTCCCGCGCCCGGCGCAACCGCCGCGCCCAGCGACATCGCGTCGCCGCCATCTGCCGATCGCAGCCGTGCCGGCGCGGTCTATCTCGCGCAGCTCGGAACCGATGGAACCGTAAACGTGCCGCTCTTGCCGGGTCTGACCGCGGGCGATCTAACGGTTCAAGTCTCATCCGACGATCTGAGCGTCACCCAAAATTTCTACGTCGCACCGTACATTCGAAAGCCGTTCGTTAACGGATTGATCAGCGTCGGCGCCGGCTCACTGCCGATCGAAGTTGACGGCGACGGACGCGATGACGGCGGCGGCGCGCGCCGCGGACGAGTCGCACTCTTTGCAACCGGACGCGTCGGGCGTCGGTCACTTGCAACGCTGGCCTACGAATCGCAGAACGCGCTCTCGCCGCTTTCGTCGTTCGGACCGTACGTCGCAGATCCGAACGAACGCCCGTATCAAACGTTCGGCGATTCATCGACGCGCGCGATCGGCTATCAATCGAATGACCGTTTGTACGCGCGTTTGGACTCGGGGCGCAGCAGCCTCATGTGGGGTCAGTTCGAAGGAACGACCGGCGCCGACAATGCCGTCGGAACGTTTCGCGAACTGCTCTCTGGCGCAAAGGCGGATATCGCCCGGCCCGACGGCCGCGCGCGCCTTACCGCCTTTACCGCGCGCAATAACGTTGCGTACGTGTCGACTACGGTACCCGTTACCGGCCTCTCAACGCTCGCGCGCGCGCTCGAACCCGATATCGTCGTCGGCTCGGACTATTTGAGTCTGGCCGCAATCGACCGGCGCACGGGTGCGGTTCTTTCGGAGACGCCGCTCGTGCGCAATGTGGATTACACGATCGACTACGCAACCGGCGTGCTGCGGTTCATCAACGTTCCGTTGCCGTTCGACGAACACTTCAACGCGCAGGTGCTGCTGATTCAGTATCAGTATCAGGGTCCGGGCGTGAAATCGCAGACGACCGGCGGCAACGCCGCTTTCAACTTTGGGCCCGGCGGCGCGGGAGCGAAACTGCAAGTCGGATACGTGAATGACGCGACGGGCGTTTCGAATTTCTCGCTGTTCTCGCAAACGCTCTCGGGATCGCTGTCGGGCGGCAGTTGGATGCTTTCACACGCGTCGAGCAACGGCGCATCGCCCGGTTTCGTCGGTCAGGCAAACCCCGGCGGCACGCATGGCGGCGCGCTCGCCTTTGAACTGAACGAACATCGCGGAGCAAATCAGATCGATCTCCAGTACCAGGATACCGGCAGCGGCTATGCGGATCCGTTCGGCGGCATCGCGAATCCCGGTTTCACGAACTATCGAGTCGCATTTGCGCGCCACACCGGCAGTTCGGACACGTTCGTTCTGGAGGCCGACGGTCAGAAGAACCACGGCACGGGAATCAGCGATTCGCAAAACAACGTCGCCGCTACCTGGAACAAAGCCGTCACCAAAACGTTGGCGCTGCAGATCGGGGTCGTTTCGCACTCGCAGCAAAACGCGCCGGTCGTTACGGGCGTGCAAAGCGCCGGTCCCGTTTCGACGCTTTCGACTCGCGCGGAAAGCTCGACCAACGCGCAGTTGCAAGTGGGCGTCGATTGGAAAACCACCAAACGCCTCGGTCTGCGCGTCCGTCGCGATCAGACGTTGAGCGGTAACGACGCCGCGAGCACGGAACCGGCACAGACGACGGCCGAACTCAGCTACGCCTTCGACAACAAAGGCAAATTATTCGTCCGCGAATTGCTCAGTTCCGCGCCGACGGCAAGCTTCGCTGCCGCCACGGGCTCCCTCGACGTCGCGAATTTAGGAACGCGCTCCACGCAGATCGGTTTCGAGCGTTCTCTCAGTCCGGCAACGACGGTCGACAGCGAGTATCTGATCACCAACACCGGAAGCGCGACGGACGTGTACTCGGCACTAGGCGTGCAGCAGAAATTTCGCTTCAGCAAACTGCTCGGCGGGAATCTGCTGCTTCAGCAGGCCAATGCGAGCGGAGTAGGTGCCAGCGGATTCACCGTGTACGGCGGATCGCTCGCGTACACGGACACCAAAGATTTCCGAGCCGCAATCGCCTATCAAACGCGTTCGGGCGTTGGCGGCGGCTCTACGCTGAGCGGAGGCTTCGCCGGACATCTCGGGCAGAATTTTTCGATGCTCGGTTCGATCGCACAAGCGTCGGGCAGCGGAAGCCGCGCAACGGACGATCGCATCTCGATCGCCTATCGCCCCGCACAGAACGAGCGGCTCGTTTCGCTCCTGGGCTATCAGCGTTTGAGCGGAACGTCGTTACTTCTCGCCGATCGCACCGACGTGCTCTCGTTCGAAGAACTCTATCGCCCGTGGAGCGGATTCGAATTGGCGGGCCGCGCCGCGACCAAGCTCGACGGCGACGGATACTACGCAGCGCACACCGCGCTCTTCGGACTGCGCGCGCGACAAAATGTAGGACCGCGCTTTGACGTGGGAGCTGAGTTTCGTACGCTTGCCGCGCCGAACGTTCCCGGCGCGCGCGCGAGCGATTTCGCCGCTGAAGCAGGCTACGCCGTCGGCGGCAGCACGCGCGTGGCCGCCGGATACAATTTCTCGGGAAGCGTCGATCCGACGCTGACCGGTCATCCGCAGCGACGAGGCTTTTACCTCACCCTCACGAGCATGGTCGATCGCATCTTCGGCTGGGGCGCACACCCGTAGAT
>JALYTZ010000045.1 GCA_030854025.1 Vulcanimicrobiota bacterium | reverse complement strand
ATCTAGAGGAGCACCCGCCGTACGCGCTCGGCAATCGCTATGAACACTTAGCTCTCGAAGTCGAGGGCGATTTGCAAGCCTACGTCAACGGCCTCCGCGACCACGGCGTGAAAATCCTCAAGGACGTTTATAAGGCTCCTGGTGGTAGTCGCGCCATTGCATTCGTCGAAGACCCGAACGGCATCCCAGTCGAATTACTCGAACCGCGCTCGCACTGAAAGTGTCGATTGGATTTCGCGTCGATAGTGGGCTTCTTCACTGGCATCGCAATGATCGCGCGCGTCCTTCGACAAGCTCAGGATGACAAGAAGTGAAGCTCAGGATGACAAGAAGTGAAACTTAGGATGACAAGAAGTGAAGCTCAGGACCGCACTCATGCCGTCCTCATCGTCGGCAGTTGTGTCATCGCTTTTGAAGCAAACGGTTAACGTGCTAGCGATACACAAACGGGTCCGTTGGTGTGGGCAGTTCTTCGTAATGGTCGGCGTGTAGCGCTAATCCGGCGGGTGATGAGACGAGGGTGCCGCGGGCGCGGATCCAGCCGTGCAATGGGTGCGGCGGACTTTGCAGGCGGATTGTTATGGGAGCGGCGTCGGCGCGGCAGCAGGTGATCGCGTAACGGACGAGCGCCGCCGACCCGGCGGCATACGTTACTTCACCGGTGAAGTCGATGCGTTCGCCGGCAAAGGCTTCTGCGAGCGTCGTTTCGGTAGCGTGGTACGTTGGAGCGGGAGCGCCGATAATTGCGCCGGCCAGCATGATCGCCGGTGCCCAGCGCGCGAAACCGGCGCGCGCATTGCGATGCCGCGCCGCGAGCGCTGCAAACGCGAGCGCGCAAATCCAAAGTGGGATCGTAAACCGCGGGTGCACGAGCGCGTCGCCGCCGCGCCAGGCGACCAGCGCGGATGCGACGGCTGCCAACGCATACGCCACGCCGTCGTGCGCGGACGCACGATGATGGCGAGCGGTCAGCGCCCGCACGTCGCAAATGCCGGCAACGCAGAGAAACCCGACCGCCGCCATCGGAGCGCCGGCGCGCAAGGCGCTCGCAAGTCCGACTGCTCCGATCGCGCATGGAGCGGCAATGAACGCGCTCACGGCACCAAGCAGAAACGCCGCGGGACCGGGCCAATGGCTCAAGCTCCCCCGCAATGAGAAGGCCCAAAGCATACCCGCCGCAGCCGCAGCGACCGGAAGAAGCGCGTGCAAGTCGGCAAGCGCGCTTGAGGGATGCTGCGAGCAGTTCGTCGCGCGCCGTGTCGAGCAGCGCGCGACGAGGATCGCTGCAGCGAGCCGTGCGCCGGCAACGAGTGGTCCGAAAACCAGCCAGGACGCGGCGGCGGCAGGCAGCGATCGCGCGGAGGGTCCCGACCCGCACCCGCATCCAAGGTACGGAACCACCCGCGCCCACCGGTTCGAGACTGCTGCCAGTCCCGCTCCGGCAAGAATGAAGGGAGTCGCTTCGAGCAGCGCGCTCGCAGCAACGGTGAGGATTGTTCGAGCGGTCGCCGCCGGCACCGCGGCAAGCAGCAAAACTGCGGCGAGAGTCGGCAGCGGCCGCACGCGCCACAATCACGACGGAGCGGCCGCGCGGCAAGAATACCGTCGGTCCCTGCGAACAGGGGTCAAGCCATGGCATCCAAAATCGCCGCGCCGCGCGGCACGCAAGACGTCGTTCCACCGCTTTCGCTGCACTGGCTCGAACTGGAGGCGCGCATCCACGGGCTGAGCCGCAACTACGGCTATGGTGAAATCCGCACGCCGATGTTCGAAGCAACCGAGCTGTTCGTGCGCGGCGTCGGCGAAACCACCGACATCGTCGAGAAAGAAATGTACTCGTTTCTCGATAAGGGCGGGCGAAGCATGACGCTGCGACCCGAGTGGACGGCGCCCGTCATGCGCGCGTTCCTGCAGCACAATCTGTTCGCGCAGGGCGCGCAGCGGCTGTACTATATCGGGCCGATCTTCCGATACGAACGTCCGCAGGCGGGGCGCTATCGACAAGCCCATCAGTTCGGCATTGAGTGCGTAGGCCATCGGGAGCCCGAAGCCGACGTCGAGGTTATTGGGCTAGCGTGGGATTTGCTGCAGTCGTACGGCTTGCGCGACGTCGTGCTCAACGTTAATTCGATCGGTGACGACGTGTGCCGCCCGCGCTATCGAGAGGCGCTGCTCGAGCATTTTCGTCCGCACGCGGAAAGCCTATCGGAGGATTCACAGCGTCGGCTGGAACGCAATCCGCTGCGTTTGCTCGATAGCAAGGCGCCTGAAGATCAACCCTACCTGCAATCGGCGCCGACCTTTGAAGACGTGCTTTGCGATGCGTGCCGCGATCACTTCGCGGCGGTCAAGTCGTATTTGGTCGCGCTCGGCATTCCGTTTACGGTCAATCCGCGCATCGTGCGCGGTCTGGACTACTACACGCGCACGGTCTTCGAATACATCTCCGGCTCGCTCGGCGCGCAGAGCACGGTGTGCGCGGGCGGTCGTTACGACAATCTCGTTCGCTCGCTGGGCGGTCCCGACGTGCCGGCTGTCGGTTTCGCTTTAGGGTTGGAGCGCTTTCTGATGATCGTCGAGGCGGCCGGCGGGCGCGCCGACGCATCCCGCATGGGACTTCAAGCGATCGCCCTCGGCCCGGACGCGCGCGAACGTCTTTTGCCGTTGGCTGCACAAGTCCGGCGCGAATGCGGCCTTCCCGTGTTCATGGACTACGGTGACCGCAAAGTTTCGGCTCAGCTGAAAATCGCGGACCGCAATAATGCCCGTTTTGCGCTCATTCTCGGCACCGACGAGCTGGCTTCCGATACGATCGTACTTCGCGATCTCTCCGATCGCACCGACCGGACGCTCGCGCTCCGCGACGGAAAAGACGTCTGCCGGGCTCTCGTTGAAATGGAAGGCTGATGGACGAAACCAAGACGCTGCAAGAACTGCTCGACATCATGCACGAGCACGATCTCGACGCAATCAAAGTAAAGGTCGGCGACCAGATCTTCGAGCTCGTGCGCCGCGAAACGACGACCGTCGTCGCGCCCGCCGCGGGGCCGCATGCCGCGCCGGTTGCCGGCCATTCCGCCGCGCCTGGCACACCGGCGGCGCCGAGCGCTCCGGGAAACGTTAAGAAAGTGACCGCGCCGCTGGTCGGCGTGTTCTATCGTTCGCCGTCGCCCGACGCGGAATCGTTCGTGAAAATCGGCGACCGCATCGAAGTGGGCGAGGTCATCTGCATACTCGAAGCCATGAAACTCTTCAACGAAATCACGAGCGACTATGCCGGCGTCGTCTCGCGTATCATTCCCGAAAACGGCGAACTCGTTTCGCTCGGTCAGGAGATGTTTTGGATCGAACCGTAGACGTAAAGGGAAAGCGCGGTTTCGACGAACTGATGGCCGACCGAACCGGCATCTTCGATGCGCCCCATTACCGAGCGCAAGTTGAAGCAATCGCCGACGCCATGGTCAAAGCGCTGCGTCGCAGCAACAAAATCCTGTGGATGGGCAATGGCGGAAGCGCAGCCGAAGCGCAGCACATGTCGGCAGAACTCAGCGGCCGATTTTTGCGCGATCGTCCGGGACTTTACAGCGAGGCGCTCAGCGTCAACACCTCGACGCTGACGGCAGTGAGCAACGACTTCGGGTACGACCGCGTTTTCAGCCGGCAAGTTGAAGCGTTCGTGCAGCCGGGCGACGTGCTCATCGGCCTGACGACCAGCGGCAGCAGTCCGAACATCGTTCTGGCATTCGAAGAAGCGATAAAACGCAACGCGCTCACCGTTGCGATCACCGGAAATGGCGGCGGCCGGGCCGCGCAGGTCGCCGACTTAGTCTTCATGGGCCCGAGCGGCTACTCTGCAATCGTTCAAGAAGTGCATCAGCGCATGTGCCACATCATCTGCGACCTCGTCGAGCAGCGCATCATTTTCGAAGTTTGATGGCCGACAACACGCTGCTCGCGCCGCCCGACGCGCACACGCTCTTCGAACGCATGCGCGGTCGCAAGATCTTGGTCATCGGCGACGTCATGATCGATGAGTGGATTTGGGGCAGCGTCACGCGCATTTCGCCGGAAGCGCCCGTTCCGGTCGTCGCGGTAACAGATCATTCATTCACCCTGGGCGGCGCCGGAAACGTGGCCAACAATTTGCGCGCGCTCGATGCTGCGGTGGAATTCGTGGCAGCGGTCGGAAGCGACTCGTTCGCCGACAACGTCCGCAGCCTGCTCGATTCGGAATCGATTGCGTGCGCAGGCTTGCTCGAAGTGACCGATCGGCCGACGACGCGCAAGACGCGCATCGTCGCGCATAACCAGCAAGTCGTTCGAGCCGATTGGGAATCGGCGAACGCTCTAACCGACGGCGACCTCGCGCGGCTGAGCGCGCTGGTGCGCGAACGTGCGGCGGGCGTCGACGCGGTGGTGCTGAGCGACTATGCCAAGGGACTGCTCTCGCGCGACATCGTCGAGGCGGCGCTGCTTTGTCCGATCGTGCTGGCCGATCCCAAGCCCCAAAACCTGCATCTCTTCACCGGCGTCACCTGCGTTGCGCCGAACGCCGGCGAAGCCGCGCAAGCGAGCGGAATTGCGATCGTCGATGACGCATCGCTCGAACGTGCGGGAACCGCGCTGCTCTCCAAGCTGCAGTGCCGCTACGTCGTCATCACGCGCGGCGAACACGGGATGTCGCTGTTCGGCCGCGACGGCGAGCGCCTGCACATTCCGTCGGTTGCGCGGAAAGTCTACGACGTCAGCGGCGCCGGCGACACGGTCATTGCGGTGCTGACGCTTGCACTTGCGGCCGGTGCGCGCATCGAACTTGCGATGCAGCTTGCGAATTTTGCCGCCGGCGCGGTTGTCGAAAAACTTGGAACCGCAACCGCGGGAGCCGACGAGATCGCGGCGCTCGTGGACCTTGCGGCGAGCGGCGCATGAGCGAATCGTCGTTCTTCGGAGCGTTGCTCGATGTCAAAGCCGCGGAGGCGTGGCGCAAAGACCGCGGCGCCGAAGGCCAACGCGTCGTATTTACCAACGGCGTGTTCGACGTTCTGCATGCCGGACACGTTGCGTACCTCGCATGGGCACGCGCACAGGGCGACGCACTGATCGTAGGGTTGAACACGGATGCTTCCGTACGCGCGATTAAAGGCGCGCTGCGCCCGATCGTGCCGTATGAAGAGCGGGCGCGCGTGCTGGCCGCGCTGCGCAGCGTCGACGCCGTCGTTGCGTTTGCCGAGCGAACTCCAGAAGTGCTGATCGATCGCATCAAGCCCGACGTGCACGTGAAAAGCGCGCAGTACCGCGAAGACGAACTGCCCGAGCGCGACGTGGTGATCGCCGGCGGCGGCGTCATTCGCCTAGCGCCGCATATCGAGGGGACCTCGACCACGGACACGATCGCCCGAATCATCTCGCGGTACCGCTAACGCCCGATGCGAATCGCATTGACATGCAACGGCCCGGGCGAGATGGCCGGCTGGGTCCGTCCGCTGCTGCGCCGCATCTACGCGCTCGCTCCCGAAACCGAAGCGCATATCTTCTGCGTACCCGACGAGTACGCGACCGGTCAAGAAAGCGCGCTTGCGCGCGAACTATTTCCGAACGCGCGGGTCTACGATCCGAAAACATACGTTCAAGTGGCGCTCGGACGCGCCGTGCCTTGTTTGCCGGCCTCGGTCGACGTGGTGCAGTATCTCGGCGGTGACTTGATGCACGCATCGCGCCTGCATTCCCGGCTCGGCGGGCGCGCGAGCGCGTACAAGTTTTCGCGCCCGCGGCTCGCGCGGCGTTTCGCGCGCTTCTTTGCCGTCGACGATGCGAATGTCGCGCAATTGCTCGCGTGGCAAACGCCTCTCGAACGCATTCTGAAAGTCGGCAATCTTGCGATCGACGGAGCGCTGCTCGAGGTGCAGCAGCCGGCCGAAAAGGGAGCACCGCGTGACGGCGTGCTGTTCATGCCCGGCTCGCGGCGCTATGAAGTCGAACACCTCATTCCGTTTTTCTTAACCGCTGCGCTCCGGATGACAGCCGAATCGCCGTCGCTGCCGATCGCCTTCGGCATTTCGCCGTTTACCTCGCTTGAGGCCGTGCGAAGGGCGGTAGAGGCGGGCGGGCATCCGCGCATCTGGGCGCAAAAGGGCCGCTTGATCGAAGACGGCGCTGACGCGTACCTGACCGATCTCGACGGTCGAACGCGTTTTCCGATCCTGCGAAACGCGCTCTCGGCGGCAGCGGTAGCACGGCTGGTAGTGACAATTCCGGGCACGAAGATGATCGAACTGGCCGCGCTCGGCAAACCCGCGGTTTCGATCACGCCGCTCAACGCTCCCGAGGAGATCGCGATTAACGGACCGCTCACGTATCTCAATCGCATTCCGCTGGTCGGAGCGCCGCTCAAACGCGCGGTCGCTGCCGGCGTGAGCCGGCGCTTTCGATTTCACACGCAGCCGAACATCGACGCCGATGAGATGCTGATTCACGAAATGCATGGAACGCTCACGCCGGGACGCGTCGCGCGCGTCGTGCTCGAACGATTCGACGACACCGCATGGCTCGAACGCAGCGGCCGCGAACTTGCAACACTGTATCGCGCGCACGCGGGCGCCTCGGAGCGCATGGCGCGCTCGCTCTTGGAATTGGCCGCCTAACGTGCTTTCGGTCATCATCGCAACCAAAGACCGCGCCGCGTATTTGGATCGCGCGTTGGAATCGTTTTCCAAACAAATCGACGCCCCGCCGTTCGAAGTGGTCATCGTCGATAACGGTTCGACCGACGCTACCCCCCAAGTCGTGGACCGCGCGAAGCGGCAGTATCCCTTCGAAGTCACGTACGTTTTCGAAGAACGTCCGAATCGCGCGGCCGCGCGCAATCGCGGCATCGCGGTCGCGTTAGGCGGGCTTGTGGTATTCTGCGACGACGATGTGTATGCGCCCCCGGCATTTCTTGCCGGGCACGCCGCCGCGCACACGACCAGCAACATCGTCGCGAACGGCCCGATCCTCAACGTGTCGTCGTACCACGAGCGCCCGAAGCC
>JALYTZ010000037.1 GCA_030854025.1 Vulcanimicrobiota bacterium | reverse complement strand
CAGTAATGACGCGCGAATTATCCAAGTAGGTGCGCAGGACGCGGTTTACGTCGGCGACGGTTACGCCTTTGAAGTCGGCAATCTCGTCATCGGGCGATTTGAGATTCTGCACGGCGACGGCTTGGCTCCATTCCGAAGCCAATCCCTCGATCGAGGTCGCGTTGAATTCGAGCTGCGCGATCTCCCGGCGCTTCTCCGCTTCGACTAAATCACTAGGCACGCCGGTTTTGCGATATCCGTCGATCACGTCGCGCACTTGCGCGTCGATCGTTTCGGGTTTGGTCGACACGGGAACGACCGCGAGTGCGATCCCGACCGATGCTTTCGGATACTGCTGGAGTTCGAAGCCCGCCTGCAGCGCCTTTCCCGACGCCGCCAAACCGAACAGGTCCCCCCGCTGACTCGAAAGCACGTCTCCAAGAACCTGTGCTGCGGCCGAATCTTTGCTGTCGAACCCGGGCAAGCGGTATCCGAGCAGCACGAGCGTCACCGGCAGGTCGCTCGTGTCCTTATAGACGTGCGCCGAAACCGGTCGCAGCACCACCGGCGCGCGTGCGGGTAATTTCGCTGCCGGAATGCTGCCGAATAGGGCTTTGATCTGCGCGACGGTCGTGGGACCGTCAACGTCGCCGACGATGACGTATACGGCGTTGTTCGGATGATACCACTCGTTGTAGAAGTCGATGAGCTGCGGGTGGTTGATCGTGTGGGCGAAATCGTAGACGGTGCCTAACCCGTTCTTGGCATACGGCGTGCCGCCCAGAAGCGCGGTCTGCATTTTGGTAATAAGCCGCCTGAAGGCGTTGCTGTTGTCTTGCGTCACTTCTTGCGTGATGGCTTTTCGTTCGTCGTTCCACTGCGTTTGCGACATTAACAGGCCGGTCGCACGCGACCGCTCGATGTTAAGCGCGATGCCCAGATACTGCGCCGGAACGGTAAAGAAATATTGCGTGATCTCGCTCTGCGTGTCTGCGTTGAAGTCACCGCCGGTGATGTCGACCGAGTCCATGAGCTGTGAGGACGAAAGCGTTTTGCTGCCGCGGAACATCATATGTTCGGTCGCGTGCGCCAAACCGGCGATCGACTGGTCGTCGGAACCGATCTTGTAATTGATTTCGGCGGTGACGACCGGAGCCAGCGGAACGTGAACGACCACGACGCGCATCCCATTACTCAGCGTAGCGCGAGTCACGTTCAGCGATGCGGCAGCCGCCGGAGTTGCGGCCGAGCCGACGATCGCTGCGCCCAACGTCAAAGCAGCCACGGCAAAAAAACGAGACACCTGTATCATGCCCCCCTTGTTCTTCCGGCGCCCTGCGCAGCCTTCTCAACTGCTGAGCATCATGGCTCTCGCGCTCGGCGTTGCTTGAATCAACGCGCGCAGGCCCGCATGTTCGTCGCTTTGGAGCGACGGGTCCGCGGCGAGCAACGCTTGTGCGGCCGACTTGGCGTCGCGGTAGATCTCGATGTCGCGTACCAAATCGGCAACGCGAAAATCGGTAAGGCCCGACTGCGCTCGTCCGGCAAACTCTCCCGGCCCGCGCAGACGCAGATCTTCTTCGGCAATCTTGAAACCGTCCGTCGAATCGTTAAGGATCTGCAAACGCTCGGCCTCGCCCGCGTCTTCGGCGGCGACGAGCAGGCAGTACGATTTCGCGGCGCCTCGCCCGACGCGGCCGCGAAGCTGGTGCAGTTGCGAGAGTCCGTAGCGATGCGCGTCGAGCACGACCATCACGCTTGCGTTGGGTACGTCGATGCCGACTTCCACGACGGTGGTCGCGACAAGAATCTGCAGCTCGTTTCGAGCGAATCGACCCATGACCGCGTCCTTATCGCGCGGCGTCAATCGGCCGTGCAGCAGACCGAAACGCAAGTCGGGAAAAACGTCGTTCTGCAGGCGCTCGCATTCGGCAATGACGCTGGTTAATTCCGTTTCGGACTCGTCGATCGCGGGCGCGACGATGTATGCTTGATGACCGGCTTCAACGTTCTTGCGAACGAACTCGTAGGCCCGCTCCAGGCGGCTGCGCCGCAGCGTGAACGTTTCGATGGGCGTGCGGCCCGGCGGCAATTCGTCGATGATCGAAAGATCCAAGTCGGCGTAAATCGACTGCGCGAGCGTGCGAGGGATCGGCGTCGCCGTCATGTGCAATGTATGCGGCGCCGCTCCTTTACCGCGTAGCCGCGCGCGCTGTTCGACGCCGAACCGGTGCTGCTCGTCGATGATCGCCAGACCCAGCCGCTTGAACTCGACGCCTTCGGTAAGCAGCGCGTGCGTCCCGACCGCAAGCGCCGCTTCGCCGCCCGCAAGTTTGGCGACGGCATTCGCGCGCGAACGCGCTCCCTGGCTGCCGAACACCGCCTCGACGCTGATGCCGAACGGCAGCAGCGCCGGTGCCAACTTGGCCGCATGCTGCGCGGCCAAAATTTCCGTCGGAGCCATCAACGCCGACTGTACGCCGTTGCGCGCAGCCAGGACGACGGCGGCTGCCGCAACGAGCGTCTTGCCGCTCCCGACATCGCCCTGAAGCAGACGGTTCATCGGAGCCGTTTGCGCCATGTCGTGCCAGATTTCGCCGATCGACCGGCACTGAGCGCCCGTAAGTGGAAACGGAAGCTCACGCTCGAATCCCGCCAGCAAATCGCGCGGAACGTCGAGCGCCGGCGCATCGGTTTCGGCGGCTCGTCTGCCGCGCTTAATCTGCGCCGCGAGGGCCAGCGCGAGAAACTCCGTGAAGATGAATCGTTCGCGCGCTTTGGCCGCTTGCTCGAGGCTGCCGGGCGCGTGCAGTTCGCGGTACGCGTCAATGAGCGGCGGAAAGTCGCGCGCCCGCACGATCGCCGCCGGCAATGGATCCTCGCCGGACAATTCCAGCAGCTTGGGTAGATTACGCTGTACGACCTGATGGATTTTTCGCGTGGTAAGCGTTTTACTCGCGCCGTAAATCGGAACGATTTCACCCCGGTACGTTTCGCCGTCGGCAAGCACTTTGTGCATCGACACGTTGATGGCCGGCCCGGCGGACGTGCGCTGCACGCGGCCGCGCACGAAAAGCCGCATGCCCTTCTTGAAAGCGCCGATGAGATAGCTGCGTCCAAACCACTTCGCGATGAACGTACCGCTCGCATCCGCAAGTTCGGCCTCGACGACGCTCAAATTGCGCGCGCGCCGTTCGCGCACCCAAACGACCTCGCCGACGGCGTTAAACTCGGCCGCGCCCGTGACCAACTGCGCGGCAGGCGTGGGATACCGCTGATCTTCGTAGCGGAATGGGAAATCGCTCAGCAGGTCGTCGGCGGTGCGGATGTTCAGCTCGCCGAATCGCGCCGCAGATTCCTTGCCCACGCCGGCAAGTTCGCCGATCAGCACGCAGCGTTACGGGGTGTCGGGTTTCGCGCGTCCGAGCAGGTGCTCGCCGACGGCCGCGAGGGGAACGTCAAAATGCTCGAGCAGCACGAGCAGATGAAAAAGCAGATCGGACGATTCCCACACCAACTCTTCGGGCGAGTTATTTTTTGCCGCAATCACCACCTCGGTCGCCTCTTCGCCGATTTTTTTGCCGATCCGATCCACTCCGCCGGCGAACAGTTTGGCGACGTAGGACTCGTCTACCGACGATGCTCCCGACAGCAATGCGGTCTTGCGCGCTTTCAGCACGGCATCAAGATGTTCGACCGCACCGCCAAACGCCGACGACGGTGCGGTCGTGATCGCGCTCTCATCCGGTTCGAGCAAGTTTGCGTGAAAACAGCTGCGCTCACCCGTGTGGCACGCCGGCCCGCTCGGGCGAACGCGATAGAGCAGCGAGTCGCCGTCACAGTCGTATGCAACCGATACGACTTTCTGCGTATTGCCCGAAGTCGCGCCTTTGTGCCACAACTCCCTGCGACTGCGGCTGAAAAGGTACGTGGAGCGCTCGGCGATCGTCCGCTCCAGCGCTTCCCGGTTGGCATGGGCGAGCGTTAAAACTTCGCCGCTTTGCTCGTCGATAATGACGACCGGCAATAATCCGTCGGCGTCCCACTTCAGATCTTCTAGCTGCATGGCCGTATTGAAATCCCGCGCGCGGCCAGCGCTTCCTTCAACTCCGGAATCGCCAGCTCACCGAAATGAAACAACGAAGCGGCCAATGCCGCGTCGGCGCCCGCGCTCAAAAAGACGTCTTCGAAATCCGCGATCGAACCCGCACCTCCGGAGGCGATGACGGGTACCGCGACGGCGTCGCGGACGGCGCGCGTCAGTTGCAGATCGAAGCCGGCCTTCGTGCCGTCGCGGTCCATGCTGGTCAGCAGTATTTCGCCCGCACCGGCGGCGCAGCCATCCGCGGCCCACTTTACGGCGTCAAGGCCGGTTTGCGTGCGCCCGCCGTCGACGACGACTTCCCAGCCTTCGCCGGTTGCGCGCGCGTCTATTGCCAGCACGACGCACTGACTGCCGAACTGCGCGGCTGCGTCGGCAACGAGCGCCGGGTTGCGCACGGCGGCGCTATTGAGCGCGACCTTGTCGCATCCCGCGCGAAGCAAATCGCGAACGTCGTCAACGGTCGTGACCCCGCCGCCGACGGCGAAGGGGATCGTTACCTGCGCGGCCACTGCGCGCACGACTTCACGCGTAGCCTGCCGACCTTCGACGGTCGCGGTAATATCCAGAAACACGATTTCGTCGGCGCCCGAGCGTTCGTACTGACGCGCCAGTTCGACCGGATCGCCGGCATCGCGCAATTCGACGAACCGGACCCCTTTTACGACCCGGCCGTTCTTGATATCCAAGCACGGCACGATGCGCCGCGCAAGCGTTTCAAGCACGCGATGCCCGATCCAAACGCTTTGCGAGTGCGTACACCGATGCGGTTCGCGGCGCGTCGACTCCAAACTCGCCGGCGAGTTCGACCACTGCGCCGACGATTGGATCTAATTCGAGTGGCCGATTGGCCTCAAAATCTTGCAGCATAGACGTCTTGACGTCCGTCAGGCGAGATGCGAACGCGATGCGTTCGTTCACTTCGATCTCGGGATCGCATCCAGCCGCCTTTGCAACCGCGATGGTTTCTCGCATGACCTCCGCAATAAGAGCGCGCGTGTCCGGATCGTCGAGCATCGCACCGATCGTCGAGCGGGTCAGCGTGCTGACCGGATTGAGGGATGCATTGCCGAGCAGTTTGCGCCAAACTTCACGCCGAATTGCCGGTTGCGCCGGTGCGTCCAATCCGGCGCGTACGAACATCGCGGAAAGCCGCTCGAGTCGCTCGCTGCTGCACCCGTTCAGCTCGCCCATCGGATAGAGTCTGCCGCCAGACTGATGGACGACGCCCGGCGAGGGCACGTTGCCGGACGCATGCACGACCGTGCCGACGATCCGATCGTCGGGAAATTGCGCGCGCAATCGGCCGCCGGGGTCGACGCAGTTCAGTGAACGATCGTGAAAATACCAGAACGGCAGGCCATTCTGCATCGGCACCAGCGTCGCTTCGGTCGTTGCGAAGCCGTCGAATTGCGGGAGCACGTCATCCCACTGATGGGCTTTGAGCGTGACGATAATCCAATCGAACGTTCCGAGTTCGCGCAAATCGGCTGCGGCCGGAACGGCGACGGTAAAGTCGCCCAACTCGCTGTGGACGCGCAGCCCATCGCGCACGATGGCTTGCAGATGAGCGCCGCGCGCCACGACGGAAACGTCGACGCCGGATCGGGCAAGCGCTCCCGCGAT
>JALYTZ010000269.1 GCA_030854025.1 Vulcanimicrobiota bacterium | reverse complement strand
CTGCACGAGCGACTCGAACGAAACCTCGGGCTGCCAGCCAAGCTTGGCTTTGGCTTTGCTCGGATCGCCGATCAGCAGTTCGACTTCGGCCGGACGAATGAAGCGGGGATCCATCGTGACGTACGGTTCGAACGAACCGAGCCCGGCCGCCTCGAACGCAATTCGGCAAAACTCCCGCACCGTATGCGTGCGCCCGGTCGCGATGACGTAATCGTCGGGCTCGCTCTGCTGGAGCATGAGCCACATCGCACGCACGTAGTCGCCGGCGAATCCCCAATCGCGCTTCGCATCGAGATTCCCTAAACGCAACTCTTTTGCGAGCCCGAGTTTGATGCGCGCGACGCCGTCGCTTATTTTGCGCGTCACGAACTCCTTGCCGCGCCGCTCGCTCTCATGATTGAACAGAATGCCGCTGACCGCGAACAGATCGTACGATTCGCGATAATTCACGGTGATCCAATGCCCGTACACTTTTGCCACGCCGTACGGACTGCGCGGATAGAACGGCGTCGTCTCGCTCTGCGGCACTTCCATTACCTTGCCGAACATCTCGGAGCTGGATGCTTGGTAGAAACGAATCTTTGGATTGGCGGCGCGGACCGCTTCGAGCACGCGCGTCACGCCAAGCGCGGTGAACTCGCCGGTGAGCACGGGCTGCGCCCAGGATGTCGGCACGAACGATTGCGCGGCGAGGTTGTAGACTTCGTCGGGCTTTACCGAAGCGACCAAACCGGTCATCGAACTTTGATCGAGCAGATCGCCCGAAACGAACTCGATATCGTCCATGATGTGGGCAATTCGTTCGTGTACGTCGGTCGAGGTTCGGCGCGTCATGCCGACCACGCGGTACCCTTCTTTAAGAAGAAGCTCGGCTAGATACGAGCCGTCTTGCCCGGTGATGCCGGTGATGAGTGCGGTTTTCCCCATAGGAGCGCATTAATTGAGCATGCTTATCGACTCGCCCTTGTCGTCGAAAACGAAACGGGTTTCATGCAGCTCGCCGCGTTCGTCGCCCATGATTTTCGATTGCACGGTCACCCGGTGCATCACTTTGCCATCGTGGCGCACGACGCCGGAGTAAAAGTACTGCACGAGCGGCGTCACGTTATCTTTGATCGGCGCGAGTCGCCGACGCTCCACGAGCATTCGCAGAAGCCGCTGCTGCAGCCGCGTCGGCAACAAGCGATTGGCATCGTCAGGCGTCATGCGAACGGTGGTGAGCTGTTCTTGCGCCTTGTTGCCCTCGACGACGGCTTGATCGCTCGTGTAGCGGATGACGGCGTCCCAATCGTCCGCGGCTACCCCGGTAAAGCGCATGCCGTATCGCCAGACGGATTTACCTTGGTACGTCACCGTGTCTTGCCAAATGGCCTTGGCGCGAACGCGAATCATGCGATTGTCAAGCGTCGCTCGCACTTCAAATTCGTCGCGTCCGACCGGCGCTTGCGTTAAGATGCACAAACCGGTGCCGCTGATGTCGAGGCCGATCGCGGGCTTTTGGGTGATACCCGCGTCAACGGAAACCGTGGCGCGGTATGGTTTGCGCTTCCGAGTGTATTTTCTGCGGTTGGCTTCTTTACCGGTAAACCAGCCCAGAAGGTCCGAGAGCATGAAAGGGAAGTACGACACGGTCGCCTGCTTCTACTCTCGCAAATCGGCCTTTTCTACGGCGCTGATGGCCGCCGCAGTCGAATTGAAACGCTCGAAATGGTCCTCGACGGTCGTAACGGTTCCGCTTCCGCGAAAGAACGCATAGCGTCCGTCGTAGCGTTCTTCTTCACGAATCGTCGCCCAAAAACCGGGCAATACTTGCGCCCGGCGAGCCGTAATAACGGCCGAAGTCGCAAAACGAGGCAGCACCTGCGGACTGTATACCATTTTCGATACGGCGCCGGACGGATCGAACACCAGTGCGCCATCGCCGTGCTGCGCGTCATGCCGGAGACTGGCAAATGTAACGTCGCGAGCGTCGACGATCGAATAGCGGTACTCGCCGAAATGCCGCGAGTCGAACGGCACGGCAAACGCGGCGGCGCTCTGCCCGCGTTGCAGTTCGCCTTCGAGCTGCGTCTTGGCAGCGTCGTTGGCTGCACGACCGTTCGTGACGTCGCGAAGCACGCGAATTTTTACCAGCGTACGGCCGTCGAAGGCGGCCGCGATGTCGACGTCGTCGGCACGGTGGTACGGTCCGGCGCGCAGTTCGCTCGAACGATGGATGCGGTAGGCAACGATTCCCTGCCGATCGCGAACGGCCAGTTCGGCCGCGCGCCGAACGACTGCCGGAACGTCAGCGAGCACTCGCGATTCGCATTGCAATGAAGGCTGCAACCTCGCTCGGCAGCGTTCCGCGCCCGAAGCCCGCGTCATACCCGAGTTCGGTGGCGAGCAAGTTCGTGACGCGCGGGCCGCCGCAGCAGAGCACGGTGCGCTCGCGAATACCTTCGGCCTCCAGCAGTTCTACGAGCGCGGTGAAGTTCTTGATGTCGCTGCCTTTTTGCGTGACGACTTGCGATGCGAGGAGCGCGTCGATCTGCTTGTCTTTGGCAAACCGGACCAGCTCTTCGGCCGAAACCTGGCTGCCGAGGTTAAATGCTTCGATCATCTGATAGCGCTCGAGCCCGTAGTCGCCCTTATAGCCCTTCATGTTTAAGATGGCGTCGATGCCGACGGTGTGCGCATCGGTGCCGATGCATGCGCCGGCGACCCGCACTTTGCGCCCGATGCGCGTGCGAATCAGCTCGTCAATTTCATCCATGGACATCGCATGCGACTTTGCCGAAGGCGCAGTGATCTTCGAGAAATCGATGCTTTGCGCAGTGCTGGCG
>JALYTZ010000267.1 GCA_030854025.1 Vulcanimicrobiota bacterium | reverse complement strand
AGCGCATCGTACCAACACACTGTTGTACTAGTACGCTAGTATAATAGCACAACTAGAGGCCCCGTCAACCCCTCGCATCCAAAAATTTTCCGGCGCATCGCGCCATGCCACTGCAAAAAAAAAGCGGCCCGCATTTCTGCGGGTCTCTTTTCTTTACCGAGTTATTCGCGGTTGCGGCGGCGGCGGGGGACGCGGCGTTCGCCGCCCTCGCTATCGGCTGCAGGCTCTTGTGTGGCGGGAACCGCTGCGGCTGGGGGAACCGCTGCGGCTGGGGGAGCCGGGCGCGGTTCGATGCGGCCGTTTCCGGTGTTGGGGTTGAAGCTTCCGTTGCCGGACCCTCCGGCGAGCGTTGCCTTGTGCGAGAGATTCAGGCGGCCTTTCTCGTCGACTTCCATGACTTTGACCTTGAGCTCGTCGCCGAGATTAACGACGTCTTCCACGGCCGCAACGCGCGTCGCTGCGAGCTGGCTGATGTGCACCAGGCCTTCTTTGCCGGGGAGAATCTGGACGAATGCGCCGATGGGAATGATGCGCGTGACCTTACCCGTGTAGACTTCGCCGACGACGATTTCTTTCGTGAGCGCTTCGACGATGCCGCGAGCTTTGTCGCCCGCTTCGCCGTCGAGCGCCGTTATGAACACCGATCCGTCATCCTCGATGTCGATCTTGGATACGCCCGTGTCCTGAATGATCTTGTTGATGATCTTACCGCCGGGACCGATCACGTCTTTGATCTTCGCCGGATTGATCTTCATCACGATCATGCGCGGCGCGAACTTCGAGAGTTCCGTGCGCGGCTCGGCGATCGTTTCGACGAGCTTGTCGATGATGAAGAAGCGAGCTTTCTTCGCGTCGTCCATCGCTTCGCGCATGATGTCGATCGTGACACCCTGCACTTTGATGTCCATCTGAATGGCGGTAATGCCCTTTTTGGAGCCTGCCACCTTAAAGTCCATCTCGCCCAGCGAATCTTCCAGCCCCTGAATGTCGGTAAGAATCGCGTACTTCTTGCCTTTGAGGACCAGACCCATCGCGACGCCCGCGACGTGTCCGGTCAGCGGCACACCGGCGTCCATGAGTGCCAACGTGCTTCCGCACACCGACGCCATTGAAGACGAACCGTTCGACTCGAGGACTTCGCTGATCAAGCGTAGCGTATACGGAAAGTCTTCTTTTTTCGGCAGCACCGGGAGAAGCGCGCGTTCCGCTAACGCTCCGTGGCCGATTTCACGCCGGCCCGGCGCGCGCATCGGGCGCGTCTCGCCGACCGAGTACGGGGGGAAGTTGTAGAAGTGCATGTAGCGCTTGTCTTCGAGCGCCATGATGCCGTCGAGTCGCTGCGCGTCGGAAATCGAACCTAGCGTGGCGGCCGTAAAGACTTGCGTTTGCCCGCGCGTGAATACGCCCGAACCATGCACGCGCGGCACGTAATGCGTCTTCGACCAGATTGGACGGATCTCGTCGGGCTTGCGGCCGTCGGGACGAATCTTTTCGTCCACGACCATAATGCGAAGCTCTTCCTCTTCCATCGACTTGATGATCTTGTCGAAGTCTTTATTGCTCTTGTCTTCGAGCAGCGGCCGCAACGCCTCGTCTTTCTTCGTTAGGCGCGCAAGGGCTTCGGTGCGATTGAGCGCGTCGAAAGCGGCGTTGCGTTTGAGTTTATCGATGACGCGCATCGCCTTGGCAACGTCTTTTGCAAACGCCTTGCGTACCCACTTGTCGAGTTCGGCGTTCGGCGCAAGCAGCGGATACGTGCGTTTCGCTTTGCCGACTTTCTTGGCTAGTTCGTCGATTTTCTTGACGATCTTTTTGACTTCGGCGTGCGCGAACGCGACCGCGTCGAGGAAATCGTCTTCCGAAATTTCGTCGCCGCCGCCTTCGACCATCATGACCGCATCGGCCGTGCCGGCGATGACGATGTCCATGCCGCCGGTTACGTATTGCGGGAGCGTTGGATTGATGATGTACTTTCCGTTTTCATCGCGTCCGACGCGCACGGCGGCAACCGTCTTATCGAACGGAATATCGGAAACGGCGAGCGCGGCACCCGCAGCGCACACCGCGATGACGTCGTTGTCGAGATCGGGATCGATGGAAAGCACCGTCGTGATGATCTGCACGTCGTTGCGGAATCCATCGGGAAACAACGGGCGGATCGGACGGTCGATTTGGCGGGCCGACAGCGTACCGTGTTCGGACGGGCGGCCTTCACGCTTGATGTATCCGCCGGGAATCTTTCCGGCAGCATACATTTTTTCTTCGAAATCGCAGGTTAAGGGGAAAAAGTCGACGCCTTCACGAGGTTTTTCGGAGGCGGTTACGGCGGCTAGCATCACGTTCTGATCACCGTATCGAACCAGCGCCGAGCCATTCGCTTGTTTTGCGAGCTCGCCGGTTTCAATGATCAACGTGCGCCCACCGACCTCTAATTGGACGGAATCAGGCACAGGTTCTCCAGTCTTATTCTTGTTATTCGCTCTTTAATGAACCCCGGCACGTTCGCGCAGTGGGCCAAATGAACCTGGATAAGCCGATGGGCGCTCGGTTGTGCCTGCTAGGCGCCCGGCGCAGCGCCGCGGAAGCCACGAAGCGCGATGAACGTGGCGCGCGGAATCATTGGCCTCCTGCTTGTCTTGGCGATTGCGCCCGCTTCATCGCGCGCCGCAGGCCCGTTCGAGCAAGCGCGCTGGACGGTTTCGACGCGCGATCCGATCGCGCAAACGCTGTTCGACCGGGGCCTCACCATGCTGTACGCGTTCGATATCGGCGATGCGCGCGCGCTGTTCGGTCAGGCGGTCCGGCGCGATCCGAAACTGTTACTGGGATACTGGGGCCTGGCGCAAGCCGAAACGATGGACATCAATCGGCCGACGACGCCGGAGGGCGAACGGCGAGGTGCACGCGCCGTCGCGCGCGGACGCGCATACATTCGGTACGGGAATCCCGAAGAACGCGCACTCTTCGGGGCGATTGCCAAGCGGTATTCCGGCGGTCAGCCCTCGTTGGAGATGAAACGCTACGCCGCCGCGATGACGAGCTTTGCAAAGCCGTATCATGACGCAAACGCCCTCGTGCTGGCCGCCTTTGCCCAGTGGAACGGTGCCGACGCGTTGGTCGATTCGAAAAGCGCTCTGACCGCGCCGGCGCGTACGATGCTAACCGAACTCAATGGCGCATTGGCCCGCGACCCCAAAAATCTAGGAGCGCATCACCTGCGCATC
>JALYTZ010000241.1 GCA_030854025.1 Vulcanimicrobiota bacterium | reverse complement strand
CACGGTCGTCGCAACCGGCCATAACGCCGAGGATCAAACCGAGACGCTGCTGCTGGCGTTATTTAGGGGCACCGGCTTGCAGGGACTAGCGGGCATGCCGGGACGCAGACAGCTTGCCGGCGAGATCGACTTGGCCCGCCCGCTCTTAGGGATAGACCGGAAAAGCTTGCGCGGCTATGCTCAACATGCGGGGCTGCCGTATGCGATCGATCCGACCAATGCGGAGGCGCAGTACCGGCGCAATGCCGTCAGGCAGGCGCTCGTACGGTTGAGACCACTTTTTCCGGGGCTCGACGCAGCGGTCGCGCGCGCGGCGGATCTGGTCTCCGGTGAACTGCAAGGTTCCAGCCAAGCGGCCCTGCGGCAGCAGGTACGGGGCGCTCTGCGCGAGCAGGAAGCCCTTCGAGATGTGGACTTCGCCCACGTCGAGGCGGCGGTCCGGGCTCTGGAAAGCGGGGGCTCCGGACGATTCTATATGAAGGGCGGGGTAGAACTACGAATAGTGAAAGGCGCATTGAAGGTACTGCGGGACGAACGATGATCGACGGCACCGTGTCCTACGAAGCGTCGATAGAACGCACGCTGTTCACGCGCTCGCAGATCGCCGAACGGATCGGCGCGCTGGCCGAACGCATCGCCTCGGACTATGCCGGGCAACCGCTGCTGGTCTTGGGCGTGTTGAAGGGGGCGTTGTACGTTACCGCCGACCTCACGCGAGCGCTCTCGCGCGTCCTCAATGGCCCTGCCGCAATCGAGGTCGACTACATCACGGTCTCGAGCTACGGAAATTCGACTCGCTCGAGCGGCGAAGTGCGCATGCTCAAAGATACGAGCGAAAACATCGCCGGCAAAAACGTGCTCATCGTGGAGGATATTATCGATAACGGCCTCACGCTGCAGTACCTTCGCTCGTTACTGGGCGGACGGAATCCGGCGAGTCTGCGGGCTTGCGTCCTTTTCGACAAACCGTATCGACGCCAAGTGAACGTACCGGTGGAATATGCCGGCTTCGTCGCGCCCGACGAATTCGTCGTAGGGTACGGTTTGGATTACCAAGAAAAATATCGGAACCTGCCGTACCTCGCGCAGCTCCGTCCCTCGGCATTTTCAGAGTAAGGTTTACAAAGAAACATCGTGAGCAAGCATCTCCGGTCGGTCGTCCTCATCGTGCTCGCGTGCATCGTGGTTTTCTTCGTCGTGCAGAAAATCGTGGTACCGCCGAACGAAACCACCCAACTCGACTACAAAACGTTCTATACGAAGCTCGAACACGGCCAAGTGCAGGATTTCAGTTCGCTCGGAACCGCCGCGAGCGGCACGTTGACGAACGGACAGCACTACACGACGAGCATTCCGCCGCCGGACCCGGCTTTCGCCAAAGACGTGCTGCAGCACGCAAAGGGCAAAGTTTCGTTCCCGTCGCCGAGCAACACGTCGTTCTTCTCGATGATCGTCGGATTCTTGCCGTTCGTGGTGATGGCGCTGTTCATTTTCTTCGTGCTGCGGCAGGCGCAGAACGGCGGCAGTCAAGCGATGTCGTTTGGCCGATCGCGGGCGAAAACGCTGTCGGAAAATCGGCCGAAGGTAACTTTCCAAGACGTTGCGGGCGTCGACGAAGCCAAAGAAGAGCTTGGCGAAATCGTTGAATTCCTGAAGTATCCGAAAAAATTTCAAGCGCTCGGTGCGCGCATTCCAAAAGGCGTGCTGTTGCTGGGGCCGCCGGGTTCGGGCAAGACGCTGCTCGCCCGTGCGATCGCCGGTGAGGCCGGCGTACCGTTCTTTTCGATTTCGGGTTCGGACTTCGTTGAAATGTTCGTCGGCGTCGGCGCATCGCGCGTGCGCGATCTGTTCGATCAGGCAAAGAAGTCGGCGCCCTGCATTATCTTCATCGACGAAATCGACGCGGTCGGGCGCCAGCGCGGTGCCGGCTTGGGCGGCGGGCATGACGAGCGCGAGCAGACGCTCAATCAACTGCTCGTCGAAATGGACGGATTCGATCAAAACACCGGCGTGATTCTCATCGCGGCGACGAATCGCCCCGACGTGCTCGATCCGGCGTTGCTGCGCCCCGGACGCTTCGATCGGCAAATCGTGGTCGATCGCGCCGACGTAAAGGGCCGGCAGAAAATTCTTGAAGTGCACGCGCGCAATAAACCGCTCGGCAAAGACGTGCTGGTCGAAACGCTTGCGAGACGCACTCCCGGATTTTCGGGCGCCGATTTAGAGAATCTGTTGAACGAAGCAGCGCTGCTCGCAGCGCGACGCAACAAGAGCGTCATCGAAATGAACGACTGCGACGAAGCCATCGACCGCGTGATGGTCGGCCCGGAGCGCCGTTCGATCGTCATGTCGCAAAAAGAAAAAGAAACGACGGCGTATCATGAGTCCGGACACGCCATTATCGGCGCGCTCAGCGAAAAAGGCGATCCGATTCATAAGGTCACGATCATTCCGCGCGGCATGGCGCTCGGCATCACGTGGTCGCTTCCTGAAGATGACCGCCACAGCCAAACGAAGGAAGAACTGCTCGCCGTCATCACGCGCATGCTCGGTGGACGCCTTGCGGAGGAAATCAAGTTCAAAGACGTGACCACCGGCGCAAGCAACGACTTCGAAAAAGCGACCGAACTCGCGCGCCGCATGGTCACGCAGTACGGCATGTCCGACGCGCTGGGGCCAATCCAGTACGGCCGCGGCAACCACCAAGTGTTTCTGGGGCGCGACTTCGGCGAGGACCGCAATTACTCTGAAGAAATCGCTTCGAAGATCGATGCGGAAGTGCGCCGTATTATCGAAGAGTGTTACGAGCGCGGGCGAAAAATTCTCGATGGAAATTGGGACAAGCTCGAACGCATGGTTGCCTCGCTGATCGAAAACGAAACGGTCGAAGCCGACGAAGTGCGCGCGATTATCGAGGACCGGCAGTTCACGCGCGGCGGCGGTTCCGGCACTGCGCCGGTGACCGAGACGACGGCTCCGCCGGCACCGGCCGAAGAAGGCAAGCGCGGACCCAAGCGCATGCCGCCGAACATCTCTCCCGAACCGGCCTAGCGCCGCACGTGCTTCGAAAAAGAAACGCAACGGCAGCGATATGTTCGATCGTATCGCTGTTCGCGTTTGCCGCGGCGCCGGCGAGCGCCGCGCAGTACGTCGTGCGCTCCGATACCACGGTCGGCAGCGCCGTCGTCGAAGTGTGGTTTCGCGCGCCCGGCGCGGGCTATGCGAACGATCGCCCCGGGATTGCGCGCGTAGCGGTAACGGCGGCTGCGGCCTCGCGCCCGTCCCCGCATGGAACGTCGTTTGCAGAAACGGTGCGCGCCGCGGGCGGACGCCTTTCGATCAGTGCGTACCCGGACATGGTGTCGGTAGCCGTCAGCGCGCCTGCGAATCAAGCACCGGCCATGTTGCGCGCCCTAACGCGAGCGTACTTTGCGCCGCACATCAGCGCGGACGGACTCAAGAGCGCGCAGCGCGATACCGCGATCGCCGTGGCCGAGCGCCGCTTTTCCGCTGATCGCCTGCTGCACGATGCGCTCTTCGCGCAGCTATTTGCCCAAGGGCCCGCGCACTATCCGGCGACTCCCGACTCCGTGAAAGACGTCAACGCGCTTGCGATGGACGAGGTGCAAACATTCGCATCGCGCGCGTTCCGCAGCGGCAACGCCGTCGTGACACTTGCCGGCAACTTCGATCCGTCGATCGTTTCAAATTCCCAGCAGCCCGCAGGCTCGGCGCAGCCGATGGAGGAGCCCTTCGATTCCGTGCTCTCGACCGCGAGGGAAGCGGTTGTATTACCGGCAGCCGTTGCAGGGACGGGGCTCGGATACGCAGGTCCGCCGATTGCCGACATGCGCGCGGCGACGGCACTGGATTTCGTTGCCGACTACTTGTTCAACCCCGATACCGGAGCGGTTGCGAAAGCGGCGGTGAGCGAGGATTCCGGCGCCGTGCTGAACGGACAATTTGTGACGCTCCATCGTACCGGCGCAATGATCGTCACGATCGCGAGCGCGAACAAGGCAATGGCCTTGCGTGACGGCGTGCTCGCGGCAATCGACCGCCTTCAATCTCCATTGGAACCTCGAACGTTCTCCGCGGCGCTCGCGGCGTTCGAGTACCACATCGAAAGCGCCGTGCAGACGCCTCAAAATCAAGCCGACAACTTCGGCTGGTACGCGGCGCAGGGCGACGCGAACTATGCGCCGGGGGAACAGTCGGGCACGTACGTGCGCAACGTGCGATCGCTCGATCCGCAGTTCGTCGCCGCAACGGTGCGGCGCTATTTGCAGCATCCCGCGCTCGTCGAGCTGCGCGCAGCCGCTCGCCCGCAGGAAACCGCACAATAATGATGCGCGTCGTCATCGCCGCGCTGGTCTTTGCCGCTTATGCTGCGTTCGCCGTTCCGGCGTCAGCCAATCCCGTGCCTGCGCCTGCCATCATGCGCTACGGCGGCGCAACGATCGTGCAGCAGAACGATCCGCAGAGCGCGCTCGTCGGAACGGAGTTGTTCGTGCGCGCGGGTCTGGACCGCCAGCGCCTCGCCGAAAGCGGCTTGGCAGCGCTGGTGGCGCAAGCAATTCTCGACACCCCCGTTCGCGACGCGTCCGGTGCGAACGTGGCGATGCACGATGCGGTGCAGAACAGCGGCGGATCGGTCACCTACGACGTCGACGGACACGACGTGCGCTTTTACCTCGAAGGACTCAAGCCCGCGTATGCGAGCCGGCTGCTGCCGCTCTTTCAGACGGCGCTTGCAAAACCGGATCTGAGCGAGGGCGCGTTGCGCGCGGCCCGCAGCGAAATCGAGCAGAAGATTGCCGCGAACCAGCAGATTGCGCTGACCGTCGGCATCGAAATGCTCAACGGCTCGTTTTACGCGGATTCGGGAGCCGGTCTCCCGGAATACGGCATGGCCGCAACGCTTTCAAACCTCACGTCCGCCGACGCGCAGAGCTTCTACGCGGCTATGTATCGCCGCGACGGTGCGATCGTAAGCGTCGCGGGCGATGCGGGCTCCGTAAACGCCGATGCCTATCGCGGACTGCTCAACGTGTTGCCGGCCGGATCGTCAAACCCAATCGCGTACAAATCCACGCGCTTAGAAGGATCGTCGCGCGAATTGCGGACGCACCGCGACGTGCCTGCGCCGTGGCTGGTAGCGCAGTATCCGGCGCCCGCGGCAAGCAGTTCGGATTTCGGACCAATGCTCGTGCTTACGGGTTTTATGGAAAACACGCTGGCGGACGTTTCCGAACTTCCGACCGTCGCCACGAAATCGTTCGTCGATCAAGGGGTCGGCGCACTGTATAACTTCGACGCGCAGCCGGCGAACCTGATCGTGTACGTCGACGGCGGACTTGGCGATCCGTCACGGACGTTTGACACGGCGCTTGCGGTCGTCAACGTACTCAGCGGCGCAAAGCTTCACGGCAGCATCGATCAGATGAAAGCGACGGCGACCGGGCAATTCGTCAACGGTGCCGCAACCCTCGAAGATCGTGCGTGGCTGGCCGGCGTGTTCGCCATGCAGAACCTGCCGCCCGACTATCTGAATCGCACGCTGGCCGCGATTGATGGAACGTCGATCGGCGATCTGCAGCGCGTCGCACGCAAGTATCTGCGGTCGCCGGCCGTCGCCCTCGTTCTGCCGCGTTCCATGCCCTAGTTCTATCGAAAACGTCGCTCTGGTCCACGACTATCTCAATCAGCGCGGGGGCGGCGAGCGTGTGTTCGCGCACATTGCGGCCGCGTATCCCGACGCGCCAATTTACACCGCGCTATTCGATCGCGCGGTTACCGGCGACTTGGTGGATGCGTCCCGAGTGCGCACCTCGATGCTTGCGCACATTCCGGGCGCGAACAGGTACTTTCGCTATCTCGCGCCATTCTATCCGGCTGCGTTCGAACGATTCGACCTGGACGCATACGACGTCGTCGTAAGTTCTACCACCGCGTGGGCGAAGGGCGTGATCACGCGCCCGGACGCCGTGCACGTCTGCTACATCAACACGGTGAGCCGCTTCGCGTTCGCCTACGACCGGTACGTCGGCGGTTTCGGTTTTCACACGCTTGCACGTCCGATCGTTCGTGCACTGGTCGCATGGGATAAACGCGCAGCAGAGCGGCCCACTCGTTTCGTCGCAAACTCGCGCAATGTGGCCGATCGAATACAGCGGTACTA
>JALYTZ010000230.1 GCA_030854025.1 Vulcanimicrobiota bacterium | reverse complement strand
CCGAACATCCGCGATTTTACGAGCGGGATCGTTTCGTACGTGTAGTCGTAGTGTTTTCCGTTACGCGCGGCCGCGAGAAACAAAAACGTGTATTCCGCTTCGCGCGGCGCGAGGCGAAGTATTGCATAACGGTCACGATACCGAGCGATTCGCGTGATTTTCTGCTTAAGTCCCTGACCGTCAACCGTCAGCGTTTCGTCCCGAACGCGTCCGCCGCTACGGTAGATGCGGTGCTGCTGCTCGATGTTGTGCGGGCCGGCTTGCGAAACCGTATACGTAAAGATCAGATTTTGCGCAGCCGGCTGCGCAGCGAGCGCGGCAGCATACCGCGCGAGCACGAGTTGCGAATCGAGTTCCGCCGGCGCAGCGGCCCCGAGCAGCAGCACCGCGGCCAGCAGAACGAGTAGCGATCGCACCGGTTACGAAAACACCTGATTGCGAATCGCGCGCAGCGCGGCATCAGCGCCGTCCGGCTTTTTCCCGCCGCCCTGCGCTTGGGCGGCCTGCCCGCCGCCGCGTCCGTCGATGTGCGGCGCGGCACTCTTCATCAAATTGCCCGCATGCACGCCGGATTTCACCATGTCGTCGCTGGCACTGATCAGCAGGCTTACCGTTCCGTCATCAACGCCGGCCAGCGCCACGACGCCGCTGCGCAATTTCCCGCGAATCGCCTGGCTCAAGTGTTTGAGCGCGTCCGCGTTGGCCGCAGGGACGACTGCCCCGACGAACGTTTTTTCACCGACGCGTTCGGCCGCATCGACGTAACCCTGTGCATCCGCGGCAGCCGCACGCGCCTTCAGCTCTCCAACGGCGTTTTGCAGGTCCTTGATTTCATGCTGCAGCTTGGCAACGCGATCTACCACATCTTCGCGCGTCGTCGCGAGCGACTCGGCCAGTTCCGCGACGGTCTCCTGCTGCCGTTCGGCGTAATGCTCCGCCGCGCGCGACACGCACGATTCAATCCGTCGAATGCCGCTGCCGATCGACGATTCGGACAGGATAACGAAAAGTCCTAACTCGCCGGTCGAATGCGCGTGCGTACCGCCGCAAAATTCCACTGCCGGCCCGGCATGCACGACACGCACGCGATCGCCGTATTTCTCTCCGAACATCATGATCGCACCGGAGCTGCGCGCCTCTTCCAAATCCATCACGCGCGTTTCAAGCGGCGTATCCTCGCGAATCATCTCGTTGACGCGGCGCGCAACCTCGCGCCGCCGTTCGGGCGATAAGCTGCCGCCCGCAGATCGAAAATCGAAACGCATCCGATCGACGCCGACCCACGAACCCGCCTGTGCGACATCATCGCCCAGCACGTCGCGCAACGCGCGCTGCAGCAGATGCGCCGACGTATGGTGCCGGCGAATCTCACGTCGCCATTCCGGCGACACGCTCGTATGCGCGACATCACCAACGCGAATCGTCCCGGCCCCCAACGAACCAACGTGCGCGATCGCTTCACCGATCATCTGCGTATCGCTGACTTCAAACGTTCCGTCGCTAAAAACCAGCGTCCCCCGATCGCCGATCTGGCCGCCCTTTTCAGCATAAAACGAAGTGCGATCGAGCAACACCTGCGCCCTCTCACCGGCTTCCAACGCGTCGACAGAACGGTCGTCCTTGAGAATTGCCACGACCTTGCCGCCGCTTTCCAGCCCGTCGTACCCGACAAATTCACTCGTCAGCGCCGGCAGCTCCGCAACACTCACGACGCCGCGTTTGGACTTCGCATCCGACCGCGCACGCGTCCGCTGCTCGTTCATCGCCGCATCAAAGCCGGCTGAATCCACCGTAACGCCGCGCTCAGCCGCAATTTCGCGCGTCAGCTCGATCGGGAATCCGTACGTATCATGCAACGCAAACGCGTCCCCGCCATCGAGCACTCTATCGGCGCCAACGCCTTCCAAAAGCGCATCCAACCGCGCGATGCCGCGTTCCAGCGTGCGGTCAAACGTCTGCTCTTCGGTCGCCAGCGCTTGAACGATGCGACTGGAGTTCGCACGCAACTCCGGGTACCCGGGAGCGAGCGAAGCAATAACGGCCGGCACGAGTCCGGTCAAAAATCCGTCCGGATACCCGAGCAGCCTTCCATTGCGAATCGCGCGTCGAATCAGAAACCGCAGCACGTATCCGCGATCCGTATTTCCGGGATACACCCCGTCATTAATCAGAAACGTCGCTGCCCGCGCGTGATCGGCAATAATATTTCGCCGCTCGAGCTGCGCCCTCGCATCCAGCGACGTGCGCCCAACCGCCGGCTGCGCGTCGATAAGATCGGTAAACAGATCCGTTTCGTACATCGAGGCTTTGCCGTTGACCACCGCAAGAATGCGTTCTAAACCCGCGCCCGTATCAATCTGCAGCCGCGGCAACTCCGCAAGCACACCCGCCGAATCGCGATTGTACTGCTGAAACACAACATTCCAAATTTCAACGAACCGGTTCCCCTTATTCGGCCCGTCGTCACGAGAATCGACCGCATTCTCTACACCGGTATCGTAAAAAATCTCCGTCGACGGTCCGCACGGCCCGGTCGCGCCCATCGTCCAAAAATTATCTTCGTCAAACCGCGAGATGCGCTCCGCCGGCAACCCGATCTGCTCGCGCCAAATGCGCTCCGCTTCATCGTCGCCGGTATGCACCGTCACCGCAAGCTTAGCTGCATCCAACCCCAACGCGCCGGTAACGAATTCCCAAGCGTACGCAACAGCCTGCGGCTTATAGTACCCGCCGAAGCTAAAATTCCCGAGCATCTCGAGAAACGTTCCATGCCGCCCGGTCCGGCCGACGTTTTCAATATCGCTCTTCGCACCCGCAACGCGCAAACACCGCTGCACCGTAACCACGTTTGGCGCCGGCGCCGGCTCGTCACCCAAAAACGCCGGCACGAACTGCTCCATCCCCGCAATGGTGAACAGCGTCGTCGACATCGCATCAGGAATCAAGCTCGCCGACGGCACATGCTTGTGCCCGCGCGCCAAAAAAAACTCAACGAAAGCCGACCGTAACTCCTGACTTCTCATATGGAAGCCACTAAATTAGCCCAAACCGCACCCCCAAGCCTGCCTAGCGAAAAGCGCGACCCAAGGCCGGGGCGCCAAACGCACTGGTGTGGGCAGGGAGCCTACGTCGTTCCGAGCGGGACGCTGAATTTTTCGCCTCGTGCGAAAAATTCAGCTCGGCCTCGTCGTCGCTCTCACCATCCTGGCTTCGCTCCTCCTCACACGCC
>JALYTZ010000216.1 GCA_030854025.1 Vulcanimicrobiota bacterium | reverse complement strand
CTCCGCCATTTCTCATTAATCGCAAGTCACGTGCGGGCAACTGCATACGCGACCAGGAGGGCCCGCTTAACGGCGGGTCTTCCTGTTATCTTAGGGCCAGATTTTCCGAGAAAGCTGGAAGGCGCTATCGCCGGAACCAAGAACGCGACGGCAGGTGCGTACGTTGAACGAGGTCGACGGCCATGTAGGGAACGTGTGGGCCAAATGAGGGCCAAATCGTTTCGGAGGCCTATCCATCGCAAAAGAAACCCAGTTAAATCGGGTATGCCGACGTAGCTCAGTTGGTAGAGCAGCTGTTTCGTAAATAGCAGGTCGCCGGTTCGAGTCCGGCCGTCGGCTCCAGTTTTTTGGGCGTAGTCTTATACGCTGTGCCGCTTGCATCTGTCCCACACCAACCCGCGCAGTTGACGTTTTGGAAACGTCCGTTCGACTTGCTAGGGCGTTGCGTTCAAGGCAATTGGGAATAGTTGCGGGATGATATAGTACGGATCGAGCCCCGAACCGTCGTTCGTTAGAATGATGATGTCTATCCCGTCGTCGGGAAACGTCGCGTTCATCGTTTGGTAGCCGGTCACGGCCCCGTCGTGCCACACGTACCGGTGACCGGTCAGCGAACTGACAAACCAGCCGTCCGCGTACGTGCCGTATGATTGCGGAAACGGGCCCGGCGCGAACATCTGAACGAGCGAATCTTGCGTGAATACGCCGGGTGCGCGGACGCTGCGGTCCCATTTTTCGATGTCGCCGACGGTCGATATGAGCCCACCGGGGCCCGCAAGATACTGTAAATTCGGTTGCCACGTACGCTGCGGCCCGGCGCCGTAGTCGGCGTAGCCAAGGGCGAGATCGGCAATCCCGCCGGCGGGAAACCCTTGGTGCGTCTGCGTCATCCCAAGCGGCTGAAAAATGCGCTGCTGCAGAAACGTCCCGAGCGGTTCGCCGGAAACGTGTGCAGCGATCGCGCCGAGCAATAAGTAGTTGGAGTTGCTGTAGTCGTATTGCGTACCCGGCGCAAACTTGAGCGGAAAGGTCGCGAGCGTGTCGATAATCGGTTGATAGTTTGTTTGCCCGCCTGACACGAAGGCACCGTAGGCGGCGCTAAAATCCGGGTAGTCGCCGAAGCTGTTGTAGTCGACCAGCCCGCTACGGTGTTGCAGAAGGTAGAGAAGTGAAATCGAACTGCCGTTCGGGAACGACGGAAAATACTTCGAGAGCGGATCGCTGACCGACAGTTTCCCGTCTTGCTGTAGCAGCAAGATCGCGCCTGCGGTAAATTCTTTTGAAACCGATGCGAGATCGAACAAAGTGTCGGCGTCCGGAGCCAGCGCGCCGCGCTGCAGACCGTAGCGTTTATCCGGTTGTTCGATTCCCCAAAAATCGTGACCGCCGAACGAATCGGGAAGACCGCGGTCGCGCAGGCCGTATCCATGCACGTAGAGCGGAAGTCCATTTTTGTAAATCGCTAGTTCGACGCCCCAAGCGCCGGCAAAGTTCTTGGCCACGACTCGATCGACGGCCGACGCCATGCCAGGCGCCTGCGCCGGAACCGGTCCCGTCGGAAGAACGGCCGACGAAGGCGAGCCGACACCACCGCACGCCGCAAGCGCGCCGAACATCACGAGCCACGCCAGCAAGGAAAGTCGGTTGCGCACCTGTCCGCTCATAGCGATGCCATCCACAATTCCGCTTGAAAAAACAATGACCCCCGCAAATCGGGGGCCATTTGTCGTGCCGAGGTCGCACCGAAGCGCGCGCAGCAATGCCTTACGGCGTTGCGGGTGTTTCGGTAGGTGAGGCGCTGGGCGCCTCGGTCGGGGCGGTTGCGTCGTTGATGGTGCTGGCGTAGAAGGTGCCGTGCTGCCAGTAGCCCGACGCGACGACTTGGCGGCCGACGGCCACGGAGCCCGTTGCTTTCTGATCGAGCGCGGCTTGGTCGTTGATGACCAGCGTGCCGCGGCTTTGCTGAAGCGTTACGAGATGTCCGCTTACCGATGTGATCGTGCCGCTAACGCTGTCCATTTCATGCATTTGCGCGGGTTTCAGCCCGAATTGCAATGCGGTTGCGTAAAACGTGCCCGCGCGCCAGTAACCGATGGCGACGACGGGGCGGCCGACGGCGACCTGGCCGGTCGCGTTTGCATCGAGCGCCGGCTGATCGTTAATCACCAGCGTGCCGCGACTTTGCTGCAGCGTCACGAGATGACCGGAAACCGACGTGATCGTACCGGTGACACGATCGGCTCCGTTCATCGCAGCATCCGCAGTCGCTGCCGCCGGAAATTGCAGCGCGGTTGCGTAGAACGTGCCGTCTTGCCAATGCCCCTGCGCGACAATCTGGCGTCCGACGGTGACTTGACCAGTTGTTTTTGCGTTGAGCGCGGGCTGATCGTTGATGACGATCGTTCCGCGACTTTGTTGAATGGTGACGAGATGACCGTGCACGGCCGTGATGGTGCCGCTAATGCGGTTCGGATGCGCGGTCGTTCCGCTCTCCGTTTGTTCGTCGGTCGACTGCGCGAACGCCGGCAGCGAAGACGTGACGAGGAAGCCGGAGCCGATAATGAGTGCCGCAGCTGCGGCATAAGAAGACAATCGATTCATAAGGGGTCCCTTTCGTAAAGTACGTGCTAGCAACGTACCCAAAGCTAGCGCCGTTCCAAAGAGAGCGCTCCCTCGGTACAGTTTACGCCAAACGCATGTCGGCCAGGTCGAGGTCGTATTGAATGTTGCGAAAGACGTCGTCGGGGATTTCGCCACGGCCTCGCATTCGCATAATCGCACGCCGCTCGGCATCGAGTGCTTCCTTTTGCAGACGATGATCGGCGCGGTTTTCTGCCGCGATGTCCGAACCATCGTCTTCGAGGTGACCGCGCAGATGATGAATCCGATGCTCGTACTCACCCAGCAGCCGGCCCGCAACCTCCCAATCCGTGGTCGAGTCGAACGTCGGCTCGAGCTGGTGCAGGCGCGCAATGCCGGACTCCAGCGCTTGAATCCGCACTTGCGTTTCTTGGCGCTCGCGCGCGCTGCGTTCCGATATGCCGAGCCATTCGATTAGCGGACCGAGCGTAAATCCTTGAAGCACGAGGGTTGCGAAGATGACGCAAAACGTGATGAAGATGATCTCGGACCGGCCCGGAAACGCGGCGCCGCCGGCCACCGCGTAGGGGAGCGCGAGCGCCGCTGCGAGCGAAACGATGCCGCGCATTCCGCTCCACGCGACGATCAGCGTCGAACGCCACGACGGCAGTGGTACGCGTTCGCGCGAATGACGCGCGAGCAGCGGCACGGAGTAGGTTGCGGCGAACACCCAGACGAGTCGAATGACGATTACGGCGGCACATATAGCAACGGCGTCCGCGGCGATGTGCGTTCGACTTCCGCTTAGGCCGCCGATGAGTCCGCGTAGTTGCAGGCCGATTGCCAGAAATACGGCCCCGTTGAGGACAAGCGTGAGCATCTGCCACACGGCCGAACCGATCAGTCGCGTTTCCGAATCTGCGATGCGCGCAGATTTACGGCCAAGATACATGCCTGCGGTGACGACGGCCAGAACGCCTGAAACGTGAGCGGCTTCGGCCGGCAAGTATGCTGCGTACGGCGCGAGCAGAATCACGACATTGACGAGCAGCGAATCAGCCGCTTCGATTCCAACCAGGAACCGTTCCGCAGCTTCGAGTGCGAGGGCTACCGCTAGGCCAATCGCGATTCCCCCGACCGACACCAGAATGAACGAACCGAATGCGTGCGCGAGCGAAAACGAACCGCTGACGGCAGCGACGATTGCAAAGCGATAGACCACCAGCGCGCTCGCATCGTTGACTAAGCTTTCACCGCCCAGAATCGCCGCGACGCGGCGCGGAACGGCGAGCCGTTCGAGGACTGCTTCGGCCGCGACCGCATCGGGCGGCGCAACGATCGCGCCTAGTGCAAACGCGGCGGCCCACGTTATGCCGGTCATCAATGCGTGTGCGATCGATCCGATGATCAGCGTGGACACAATGACCAGGCCAATCGCTAAAATGCCGATCGGGCGAACGTTGCGGCGAAATTCGTACCAATCCGTCTGCCATCCGCCTCCGAACAGTAGCGGCGGAAGAACGATCAGAAACACGAGATCCGGCTGAAGTTTTACGTCGGGAAGGTGCGGCACGAACGCAATGAGCGCGCCCGCGATTACGAACACAACGGGATACGGCACGCGAAAGCGCCGCGCGAGCACGGACAACACGATGATTGCGCCCAGCAGCCCGAAAAGCAGAAGCGAAAGTTGCATAACGCGAGTCGTTACGCCGGTTCGGGTAGCGTCAGCGTTCCAATCATTGCCGGTGAAACGTTCCCGCCGACTTCGATGCTTTGCTGCCGGCGCTCGCCGTGCACGAAGACGTGTAGGATGCTGCGGCGGCCCATCTTCGTTCCCTGCTCGCTGACGAATCGCGTACCATCCGCCCGCGGAACGAGATCGTGATCCATCATGTAGGCGGCGAGCGGACCGGTAGCGCTCCCGGTCGCGGGGTCTTCGATAATGCCCAGCTCGGGTGCGAACATTCTCGAGTATGCGCCTTGCGGCGTCGGGGCAAAAGCGAAGAGGCACGTCGGGCCGCTGCGTTCGCGCAAGAGTGCATGCAGCGCGGCGGAATCGACGCTCACGCGATCGACCGCTGCATCGTCTATCAACGGCACGAAAATATTTGGATTGCCGGCCGAATAGAGTTCGCACGGTGCGTTTGGAAGCAAATCCTTTTCTGACAGGCCGAGCGCCGCCGCGCACTTCACGCGGTCGTAGGTTCCTTCGCGCGTAATTGGTGGTGTGGTGAGCCAAATGATGGGATTGCTGCCGTCGTCTATACGGATCGGCACGACACCGACGTTTTCCTCAAGCCCGAAGTTCAACACGTCGGCGGAAACTATTCCGCGTTCGCGCAGCACGTACGCCGTACCGATCGTGGGATGGCCTGCAAAATTCATTTCCCGGTAGGGCGTGAAGATACGCACCTTTGCGGCGGCCCCGGCACGCTCCGGCGGCAGGATGAACGTCGTCTCCGATAGGTTCGTCTCGCGCGCGATTCGCAGCATCGTCGAGGCGTCCAGTCCCCGAGCGTCGGGAAACACGGCCAGCGCGTTGCCTTCCAGCGGCGTTTGCGTGAAAACGTCGACCACGTGGTACTCGAACTGCATCTTCGCCTCCTCGGAGTGCTGTATCGACGGGAAGCAGCGCAAAATCCTCGAAAACGCGTTGGTACTTTAACGCGCTTCGACCGGAGGACTGTATGGAAGTAAAACCGTCATACCTCGGAACGATGATTGCCCTAGCCACGGCCGCGTTCGGCCTGATCGCCGCCCTCGCATGGAATAAATTTATCACCGATGCGATCGGTCTATTCTTGAAGGCCGGCAGTGGCGTTTGGGCGGAGCTGATCTATGCCGTCATCATCACGATTATCGCAATCATCGTGATGCAAAATCTCGGAAAACTCGCCGACCGCGACGTAGGGCCCCGAATCTAACGCTCTTCGGACGATGGGGGAGCCGGTATTTTAGGCTTTTCGGGGGTTTCGTTGATGTCCGGGACGACTTGGCCGTAGTTCAGTAGGGAAACGAGAAGTACGCCGCCGATCACGTTTCCGATGAAGACCGGGAGCAGAAAATGGGCTAGATACGTTTGCAGACTCACTGCGCCTGCCGTCACGACGTAGATTCCTTCGACCGATCCCGCGATGACGTGGCTTAAGCCCAGAACGCCGACCAAATAGGTAATAAGCAGCACGACGGGCAGTTTTTGCGGTCCCGCCGCGGGTAATAACCAGACCATCAAAGCGATCAGCCAGCCTGCAAAGATGCCTTTCAACAAGATTGCACCAAAGCTAGGCGCGAGCGTTTCTAAGCCGAGCGTTTGAAACGCATCTTTGACGTTTGGGTCGAATGTCGACGTGTGCGCGAGTACGACTGCGATCACCGCAGCGCCGAGAAGATTGCCGCATAGAACGATGGACCATAGCCGGCATACTTTTAAGAAGATGCCGAATTTACGCGTTGCGTCTAGCAGCGGCAAAATTGCGGTCACGGTATTTTCCGTAAACAGCTGCTGGCGGCCGAGCACGACGATGATAAATCCCGCGGTGTAGCCGAGGTTTTCGACGAGGACGCGCCACGGCGCGGCCGGCAATGCGGCGTGCAGAAACCCCGGAACGATCATTGAGAAGCCCATCGAAAGCCCCGCTGCAAAAGCGGAAAATGCAAGCGCCGGCGCCGTGCGATTCAATTCGGAATCGCCTTCGCGCCGGACGGTTTCGAATACGACTTCCGGCCGCAGCGCGGTTCGTTTCTTGACTTCGCGCTCTTCGGTGCCGGTTAATTCGACGGTTGTGCCGGATTCTGCGCTTTCTTCGGCGCTCTTTTTTGCGCCGGCGCGCTTCAACGCGACGCTTTCTTTCGCGTTGACGTTTTCTTGTGCGTTGATGATTTCTTCCGAGTCGAACTCTTTGCCGAACTCTTTTTCTTTCGGGTTGACGCCGCTTGTTTCGCCGATGCTTTTCGATCCGCGGTCGTACGACCCGTACTCGGGCGTTTGCCTAATTCTTTCCAGTCCGCTTCGGAAAGGTCAACCTTGTAATGTTTCGCGGCTTTTTTGATATTTGCGAATGCAAGCTCCCGCTCGTCGTCGGGCACTCCTTCGACCTGATCGAAGCGCGCCACCGCATTTCGAACGTGTTTAGCGTCCGTCATCGGCTCTTTGCGCTCTTTCGGGTACGCGAACACACTGTCGGGCAGGTCGCTGCGTTTGGTGAGATCGCCGTGTTTTTCGTGCGGTTTCCACGTTGCTCTCTTCATTGCCGGAATGTTTCCTTTTCTTTTATGGGAAGCGGACTTAGGCGGCCGGCCGAATACTTCGCGCAGTTCGCTCTTTGCGCGCTCGAGAATGCGCAATCGGCCTTCGCTCAGGTTTTTTCCGCCGCGATTGATGTAGAAGTTCAGCATCGACATCGCCGATTGGTAGGCGGTCCGTCCCTTGCGACGACGGCTACGCACAGCCGAGCGTTTCAGTGAGAGTGCAATTTCGTGCGCGCTGCGCTTTTTAAACACGCCCTCTTCGAGATCGAGTGCGTCGCTGTGCGCCGCAACTTCGCCGGACCAGCGTTTAGCCATGCCGGCTTTTTACCCGGAATAGGGCCGATCTATGAC
>JALYTZ010000197.1 GCA_030854025.1 Vulcanimicrobiota bacterium | reverse complement strand
GCCGACTTGTTCGCGAAAATCGTCGTGCTGGGTGAAGGCCCGCGCGGGACGCTGACAAAACAGGCGGTTGCGCGACTGCATTTGGATGAGGGACGCGAGCCGCAAGTGTACGCGGTCGGCGTTAAAGAAATCTGGCAGCTCCAGCCCGGCACGTTCGCAGCCGGTCACGTCATTCATACGCTCGGATACCCGCTTCCGTTCGAAACGTTCGGCGGCGGCTTTATCTACGGCATGGCGGACGACATTTTGGACATTGGCCTGGTCACCGGACTCGACTACAAAAATCCGACGACCGACCCGCAGAATGAATTGCAGCGATACAAGGAGCATCCGGTGTTGCGCAAGTGGCTCGACGGCGCCAAGCTTCTTCGGTACGGCGCAAAAGCGATTCCTGAAGGCGGCCTTTTCGCGATGCCGCGTTTTTACGGCGACGGCTTGATGCTGGCCGGTGACTCCGCGGGTTTTTTGAACGGCATGCGTCTAAAAGGAATTCATCTCGCCATGAAATCGGGCATGCTGGCGGCGGAAACTGCGTTCGATGCGCTGCAGGCCGAGAAGTACGACGCCGCGCAGCTCGCTTCGTACGAATCCCGGTTCAAAGATTCGTGGGCGTACGCCGAGATGCGCACCGCGCGCAACTTCCATCAAGGCTTCAAGGGCGGCTTGATTCCCGGAATGCTCAATGCCGGCCTGAGCATGATCGCGGGAGGCGCGGGCTTCGGATTCATCGACCGGATGAAAGGCGAGCAAGGGTACGCCGTGATGGAAAAGCGTGGCTACAAACCAACTGAAACGCCGCGCGCCAAGATCGACGGCGTGCTGACCTTCGACAAGCTCACCGACGTGTTCAACAGCGGCGCGATGCACGAAGAAAATCAGCCCGCGCATCTTCACGTTTCCGACACGAACATTTGCCGCGACCGCTGCACGGTCGAGTACGGCAATCCGTGCCAGTATTTCTGCCCGGCGCAAGTGTACGAGCCGGAGTTTACCAAGGTGAACGGCGGCGTCGAAGGACGCCTGCAAATCAATTTCACAAACTGCGTTCACTGCAAGACGTGCGACATCGTCGACCCGTATCAAATCATCACGTGGGTTCCGCCGCAAGGCGGCGAGGGTCCGGTCTATACCGGAATGTAGCGGCGACGTGGCGATCGTCGGCGCCGGACTGATCGGGCTGGCGCTCGCGTTCGAATTGGCCGAGCGCGGCGCGTCGGTTCGGGTTTTCGATACGCGCGAGCCGGCGAAAGCCGCGTCGTGGGCCGGAGCCGGCATGCTCGCGCCGATCACGGAAACGATTGCCGACGCGCCGATGCAGGCCTTTTGCGAAGCGTCGCTGTTGCAATACCCGGACTTCGTGCACCGGGTGCGCGAGGCGGGCACGGTCGATCCGCATCTGCGTCTCGACGGCATCCTGAGCGCGGCCTACACGCCGGAAACGTTCGTGGGGCTGCGAGCGCGTGCGGAAGCTATTGCCCAAAGCGGCCACGCGTGCGAAATTCTGGATCGCGCGAGCGCGCTTGCCGCGGAGCCCGCGCTGGGCGGACACGTCTGCGGAGCGCTGCTCGTTCCCGACGAAGGGCACGTCGATAACCGCCGGCTCGGGCGAGCGCTTGCGGCCGCCTGCGCGGCTCGCGGCGTCGTCGTGCAGACCGGACTGCGCGAAGTCGTCGTGGAGTCCGACGCGCGCCGCATTCTCGGCGTACGCACCGACAACGGATTCGTCCCCGCCGGCGCCGCGATCAACGCGGCCGGCGCCTGGGCGTCGCGCGTGGCCGGCGTACGCGAGGATTGCATTCCACCCGTGCGGCCGGTGAAAGGACAGATGCTTGCGCTTGCGATTCCGCGCGGATTCGTTCGGCGTACCGTCTGGGTGCCGGGAGCGTACTTCGTTCCGCGCGCGGACGGGCGGCTGCTGATCGGCGCGACCGTCGAAGAGGCCGGGTTCGACGTGCGCGTGACTGCGGGCGGAATGCACGATCTGTTGCATGCCGCCTCCCAAGCGGCGCCGGCCTTGGCCGGCTTCGCGGTCAGCGAAACGTGGGCCGGCCTGCGCCCGGGCACGCCCGACGGGTTACCCTTTATCGGCCCTACGGCGCTCGACGGGTACTTTCTGGCGACGGGGCACTTCCGCAACGGAATTCTGCTTGCGCCGGCAACCGCCAGGCTCGTCGCCGATCTTCTCGACGGCACGGCGAGCGACACCCCGTTCGAATTGACGGATGAGCGCGCATCGCAAGAGGCACGGCCTAACGTCGCGCCATAGTTACCATGCACATGATGACCCAAACCATCCGCGCCGCGGTGAATGGCGAAGTTCGCGAGTTTCCCGAGGGCACGACTATTGCGCAACTTTTGCAGACGCTCGAGCGGCCCAGCGTAGGCATTGCGGTCGCGCTCAACGATCGTGTCGTCCGCCGCTTCGAGTTCGTATCGCAGGTCCTTGCGGACGGTGACCGGATCGAAATTATCAAGGCCGTGGCGGGGGGATAGGCATATGCGCGATACGCTCAAAATCGGCTCGTACGAATTCGAATCGCGGCTGATCGTGGGAACCGGAAAATACCCGTCGATGGAAACGATGCAGGCTGCGCACGAGGCGAGCGGAGCCCAGATGATCACCGTCGCCATCCGGCGCATCAATCTGGACGATCGCAGCGGTAAGACGATGCTCGACTACATCGATCGCGGACGTTTCACGATTTTGCCGAACACCGCCGGCTGCAATACCGCAGAGGAAGCGGTTCTTACGGCGCAGCTCGCCCGCGAGTTGCTCGAAACCGATCTCGTAAAGCTCGAAGTGATCGGCGACTCGCACACGCTCTATCCGGATACGCGTGAAACACTGCTTGCCGCCGAGCAACTCGTTGCCGACGGCTTCACCGTGCTTCCGTACATCGCCGATGACCCGACCGCGTGCAAGCAACTAGAAGAAATCGGCTGCGCGGCGGTGATGCCGCTGGCGGCGCCGATCGGCAGCGGCCTCGGAGTCTGCAATCCGTATTCGATTCGCATCATCAAAGAGCGCGCGGGCGTACCGGTGATCGTCGATGCGGGAGTCGGTACGGCAAGCGACGCCGCGATTGCGATGGAACTAGGCGTCGACGCGCTGCTGATGAATACCGGAATTGCCGCGGCGGGCGATCCCGCCGGCATGGCGCGCGCCATGAACCACGCGGTGATCGCCGGCCGATTGGCGTTTTTAGCCGGCCGCATGGAACGGCGGCTGTACGCAAACGCGTCGAGCCCGATGCAAAATCTCATCGCCGCGCCCAGGCACTAGCGTGCGCGACATTTCGGTCGAAGAACTGGCGCGCTGGCGCGCCGAAAAAAATGATTTCGTGCTGCTCGACGTGCGCGAGCCTTCCGAGATCGCCGCCGCCGGCATCGGCGGCTCGGTACCCATCCCGATGCGCCAAATCGCGGAGCGGTTGAACGAACTGGATCGCGCGGCAACGATTGCCGTGCTCTGCCACCATGGCGGACGCAGCGAACGCGTGGCGGAATTCCTTGAAGCGCAGGGCTTCGCGCACGTCGTCAACGTCGCCGGCGGCATAAACGAGTACGCTCTGCGCGTCGATCCGGACATTCCGATCTACAGCTAGTGTGCTGAACCCTAATTGGCGTGACATGCCCAGCGGGTCTTTTCCGCCGGAGCTTCGTTGCTCATCGGTCACAACGCTACGGCGTTGCTTCCTCTTCGCGCCTCGCCCCGTCGCAAAATCCGTCGCTGGATCATGTCACGCCAATTAGAGTTCAGCACACTAGGGACTCTAC
>JALYTZ010000183.1 GCA_030854025.1 Vulcanimicrobiota bacterium | reverse complement strand
CATGGTGAGCAGCATGAGCACGGTAAACGTCCAGAACGGCAGCGTCTGACCGCGCTGCGATTCGATGTGGGTCAGCACGTCGTCCCCGCGTCCCATCCGTAAATCGTGTTTTCAACGCTGCCGGACTGATTCGGGTCGAGATTGCTTCCGGCTATGGCCGTGTATCCGTTTGGGCGTGATGTCGGGAAATTGACCGACGCAAACGTGCTTGCGTGGTAGTACCATTCTGAAAAACGCCCATTCTTGCCGTTTCCGCTATAATCGATGGCCTGCGCCAAATACATGCAGTGCGTCGCCGGATACGTACTGCACGAAGAGTTGGCGGGACAGTAGTCGTTCAAATTCGCGTTGACCGCAAATGAATACGGCGGGGGAGTGGCGCCCTGCGAGGTCGGCGTGTAGGGCTCGATGTCCGCGCCCGCGATTTTCAGCATATTCGGCATGCCCGGTACGAAGGCGAGTCCCGGCATCGTCGTCGATGCTTGCCCGATGACGACGCCCGGCCGCGGCGTGCTGACCGAGATGCTGTTCGCTGCAATTCCCGGAAATACGCTCGAAGCCAGTGATACCGGGCTTGTCGCGCCGTTCGCTGCCGCATTCGCGGCCACGAACGCGGCGCCGTCGGCCGAAATCTGACCAAACCCATACAGGCCGATTTGCAGCGCGCCGAGCATCATCATGAGGGCGACGCTCAGCATGATCGCCGTTTCGGGAAGCGTGTTCCCGCGCAAGCCGCGCTTCACGGGTTCAAGCCCACGCCGGATAGACCGGTGCCGGTCGTGCTGAGGACCTGTTCGAGAACGTAGATCAGTCCGCCGAGCGCGAGAATCATGGGGATCGCCGCCACTGCTGCAATGAGCCCGTATTCGACCATGGCTCCGCCTTCGTCGTCGGCCAGCAGATCGAGCAGTAGCGAAAGCGTCATCTGTGACGACCTAACGCGTAATCACGTACGGCGTCATGACGAAAACGACGTCCGTTTCGTTGCGCTGGTAGCGCACGTCGCGAAACAGACGGCCGATAATCGGTAGCCGTCCGAGCAGTGGAATCTCATCGACGTTGCGCTGTTCCTGATGGCGCAGCAAGCCGCCCATGATGATACTCTCTCCGGGCATCGTCACAAGCTCGGTAGCGAGCTTACTCTCTCGCAGTGCCGGAATGACGAAGCCGTTGATGCTGACGCCGTCTTGAAAATCGAGGTCGGAGACTTCGGGCGCAATCTTCGTCTGGACGTTGCCGTTGCCGAGCACGACCGGCGTTATGTCGAGCTTCACGCCGAACTCCTTATATGAGACGCTGACCTGTCCGATGCCGGTCGAAATCGGCACGGGGATCTCGCCGCCCACCAGAAAATTCGCCTCGTTTCCCGGCATGGTTACGAGGTTGGGTGAAGATAACACGCGGGCGTGACCCTCTTGCACGAGCAAGTCGATCTGCGGTGCCAGGACGGTCGTCCGAAAAAATGGCCCGGCGCGAAACGGGTTCAGCGGGTACTTATTCTGTTCCACGATCGGGAACGAGGGCGGTCCGAGAATGAGCTGACCTTGCTCGTCCAAGTTTCCGGCATTCAATTTCACCCCTAACTGGGATAAGCCGGTCTTGTCGATTTCGAGTACGTTCACGCGTACGTCGACTTGCGTTTCCAACTGCGTGCCGAGCCGATCGATCAGCTGGCCGTTCGATGAAAGGTATCGGCCGGCGAGGGAACGCACGCGGTCGAGTACTTCCTGACGCGTTGCTTCGTCGCGCACGCGTCCACTCACGATGACGCTGCCCTTTCCGTCGGGATCCACTCGAATGTCGCTGGCCCCGGGCAAACCGACTACTTGTGATTGCAGGTCGCCGAGCGGATGCGCGACCAGAACGGCGTTGACGATCGTATACTTGTCGCTTTTTGCAACTTCCCCGAATCGTCCGAGGATATCGCTGATCGCTTGAAAGTGCGCGCCGTCCGAGACGGTCCCGCGCACCACGATCGTGTGTCCGAAGTCTTGTACCAGTACTTGCGGCGAGTCGATGGTCGAACGCAGCATTTGCGCGACCGTATCGACGCCGGTCGAAGTCACGGTGAGATCGATTACGTGCTGGAACTCGTGACCGGCATCGCCGGTCCAGATAAACAGCGTCGTTCGCCCCGGCACTTTGCCGTCGATGAGCAGCTGCGAGGTGCCGATGGGCACGACGCTTGCGACTGCCTTATCGCCGATGGCGACGCGGCGAAGCTGCGCGTACCGCAGCACCGAACTCTGCCCCGTCTGCAGCGTGAGGGTGCGGCTGTCGCTTCCGGCCCAGGCCGTTCCGCCGGCAATGAGGCCGGCCAAAAGAACGAGCGCGGCGGCGCGTACTATATGCGCGTAATCTTTCACGAGCCGATTATGACACACGCTCCGGGCGTTAATGCGTTAACGGCATTTGACGTTAAGTTAACTTTGATTTGAAGCTCTTGCCTTCACTCGCTGCGGCGTTGCAGTATTGTCGCATCGGTCTAGCGGGACCGGGTTTCCGGATGGAGGGTTTACCAATCCTAAAGCACGTTGCGTTGGTCGCGTTGGTCGTAATTGCCGGTCCGGCAATCCCGACGGCTGCGGCTGAGCAAGGCAAGCCGATCGTCGTGTCGCCTCGAGCGACGAGCGGTGCCATCTCACTCGACATAGAGCCGGTGATGGGCGCCGAAGCCGTCCGCATCACGTGTGCGGGTCCGGCGGACGCTCCGATTACCATAACGCTCTACGCGACGCTCTCGTCGGATATTCCGACGGTGATCGTCAGCCGTCACGACTTCACCATGAGCGGCAGCGGAAGCTTAGCGACGACGATTCCGATCGCGTCGGATTTTATCCGCGGCAGCATTCTCACGGTACGCGTGACGTCACTCGATACCATCGTGCCTGCGCAAGCCGCTTTAGAGATCGGCGCCCCGAATCCGCACGTCCAAGTCCCGTTAGAACAATTGCCTCCCATCTTCACACACTAAGGAGAGTCTTACATGCTTACCACGTTCAAAAATTTCATCCGCGATGACGAAGGCGCCACCATGGTTGAGTACGGCCTCATCGTCGCCCTGATTGCCGTCGTCTGCATCGTTGCCGTAACCACGATCGGTACGAAGCTCAGCTCGACGTTCAGCAACACCGCCGCGTCGATCACCTAAGCGCTAGCACATGCGCGCCAATGGGCGGATATCGCCGAACTCCGGCGGTATCCGTCTGAAGCGCATGACGAGCCTGTAATGCAGCATCTGCACGTTATAGAAGTTTTTGTTTTAGCGGTCTGTGCGGCGGGCGCGATCTTCGATCTGCGCTCCACTCGCATTCCGAACGCGCTCACCTTCGGCGCGGCCGCAGCGGCGCTGGCGTTGCGCGGCGCGATGGGTTTGGAATCGTTCGCGATCGCGCTGCTGGTCATGACCGTGGTCGCTGCGGCCGGACTGTTTCTGTTTTCGTTCAAACTCATCGGCGGCGGCGACGTAAAATTGATCGCGGCCATCGCGGGCGCGTTCAGTTTCCCGGATGTCGTGCCGTTCGTGCTCTACACGATGCTCGGGGGCGGCGTCTTGTCGCTCGCCTATGCGCTCTCGCGCGGCTCGCTGCGGCAAACGGTGCAGAATACGTATGCCGTCGCTCATCCGCTGCTGTACCGGCAACTGCCGGTGGGAATGCCGGCGACGACCAGCAAGATGCCGTACGGATTGGCAATTCTTGCGGGTGCCGCGCTCGTCGTGCTCTCGCGCACGTACGCCCCGTTTCTCAGCCTCCCGATCTAAGGACGAAGCATGAACACGCGACGGACGACCATCATCGTTGCAGTTTTACTTGCAATAGGCACCGGCTGGCTCACGCTGACATTCCTGCGGTCGGTACAGCGAACCAATGCGCCGGCGAGCCAGCTTCGACGGGTTCTCGTCGCTACGGTTGACATTCCCGCGCGCGCTCCGATCGGGCCGACGATGTTTGCGGTTCAGACGCGTCCGATGGCTGAGGTCGATCCCGACGCAATCGGCGATCCGGCGCGCATCGCCGGGAGCATCTCGCTGATCAGCATTCCGAGCGGATCGATACTCACGCAGTCGAAGGTCGGCCATCCCGAGGACGTCGGTCTGTCGGTACGTTTGAAACCGGGTTTGCGCGCCGTTTCCATCTCGGTCGACCGCGTAAAGGGCGTTGCCGGACTGCTGCAGGCGGGCGATCGCGTCGATGTGATCGCGAGCGTGCCGAAGGAGCCCGGCAAAGGGCCGCGAGCCGTCACGATCATTCGCGGCGCTACGGTGTTAGCCGTCGGTTCGACACTTGAATCCGCGCAGGCAACGCCGTCGCCCGACGAGCAGAATGCCGCGACTGTGACGCTGGGCGTTACGCCAAAACAAGCCGACCTGCTTACCGTTGCCGATAACAATACGAATTTGCGCTTAGCGCTGCGCTCGCCGCGCGAATCGCTGCGTTCCGAAGCCGTTGAAGCGCTTAATTTGAACGGGCTCGCCGATCCGTCGATGGGAACGCCGCACTTCGCATTGCCGGCGCCGCTGCCGGCCGCGGCGCCGGCTCTGGCGGTTGCGCCCGCTGCCGCATCTGCTGCGCGCCAGCCCGTTGTGGCCGCACGGCGGGCCGATCCGCCGGGTGTCGAAGTGATTGGAATTTCCGGAGTCGAGCAGTGAAATCTGCGGTGTTCGTTTTTATCGGCGCCAAAGGCGGCGTCGGTACGAGCACGCTCGCATGCGAGCTGGCGCGGTCGATGGCGGCCAAATCCAGCGCGGCGATCGTCGACGCCGATTTTTCCGGGCGTCGAAGCATTGCCGTTTTAAACGGAACCACCGCCGAACTCGACGCGTCGCGCGGCGACAACGAAGTCGCAGTCTACCGTTCCGGCGGTCTTACCAGCGTAGAGCTGACCGACAGTTACGACATGGCGCTCTCGCTCGATTTTAGTGCCGTCGATCAGATGGCCGACGAACTTTCCGAAGGCTACGCCGCGGTGTACGTCGATGCGCCGCAGCCGTTTTCGGCCGCGATTCGCAGTTTCGTCTGCTCCGCCTACCAGTTTCTCATCGTCGTCGAACCGGATCTGCTGGGGTTGACCGGTGCTCGCGCGATGCTCAACGAACTGGTGCGCTTTGGAGTGCCCAAGACGCGCGCCGTTGCCGTGATGGACTGGCACTTTGGCAAACCCGCAATTTCGCGAGCCGAAGTCGAAAAAGTTCTCGGCATCGACGTCGTTTCGGAGATTCCGCCCACTTCGGATCGTCAGTTCCGCCGCGCCGTCGATGCGCTGAATGCGTATCTGCTGCAAGTTCCCGAAGCGTCCCCGATCGAGTCCCTCAAGCCTTCCGTGCGCGCACCGCTCGGGGAACGGCGGCGCGAAAATCTGCGCGCGTTCTCGCTGGTCGATCCGGTGGTGCCTCGTTCCGATACACCCTCTGCCAAGCCGCCTCCAACCGACCCGCAAGATGCGGTTCGCAATCTGCTCAAGTCGCAAGTGCACGAAGAAATCGGCAAACGGCTCGATTTCGTCCAGGCCAGCCGCGTGCACAACGACGCGCAAAAGCTTTCCGAACTGCGCACGAAGATCGACGAACTCGCGCGCGAGGTCATCAACGAGCGCCACGACGTCGGCGGGCCTGAAAACGCGGCGCAGCTGCGTCGCGAAATCATCGACGAAGCCCTCGGCTTCGGGCCTCTCGAAGATTTTCTGCGCGACGAATCGATCAGCGAAATCATGGTCAACGGCCCGAGCAAGATTTACATCGAACGTCGCGGCAAGCTGGAGCTTACTTCAAAGCAGTTTTCGGATAACCGGCAGCTGCGGCTGGTCATCGACCGGATCATCGCGCCGATCGGGCGCCGAATCGACGAGTCCGCGCCGATGGTGGACGCCCGTCTCGCCGACGGCTCGCGCGTCAATGCCATCATCGAGCCGCTTTCGCTCAAGGGCCCAATCCTAACAATCCGCCGGTTCGGTACGAAACGACTGCAAGTGCCGGATTTACTGCGCCTTGGAGCTTTGAACGATCCGATGGTGCAGTTTCTTCGCGCCTGCATTCAAAGTCGCATGAACATCTTGGTAAGCGGCGGCACGGGTTCGGGAAAGACGACGCTGCTCAACATCCTGTCCGGGTTCATTCCTTCGGACGAGCGTATCGTCACGATTGAAGACGCAGCCGAACTGCTGCTCGATCAGCCGCACGTCGTTTCGCTTGAATCGCGTCCGGCCAATATCGAAGATCGCGGCGAAGTAAAGATTCGCGATTTGGTCCGCAATTCGCTTCGCATGCGTCCCGATCGCATTATCGTCGGCGAGTGCCGCGGTGCCGAAGCGCTGGACATGCTCCAGGCCATGAACACCGGCCACGACGGGTCGCTGACCACGATTCATGCGAATTCCCCGCGCGACGCCCTTTCGCGCACCGAAACGCTCGTCCTGATGGCCGGTTTCGATCTGCCGGTTCGCGCGATTCGCGAGCAGATTGCAAGCGCGATCGACTTAGTCATTCAGTCGGCGCGCATGCGCGACGGCAGCCGTAAAATCGTGTGCGTCAGCGAGGTGCTCGGCATGGAAGGCGACATCGTCACGATGCAGGACATCGTGAAGTTCGGCATGCACGGGGTTAACGAAGACGGCAGCGTAATCGGAAACTTCGAATTCACGGGCGTACAACCCAATTCACTGCGCCGGTTCGACGAGGCGGGCATCGCGTTCGACGTTCGAGAGCTTTCATCGATGCCGGCTTCGGGAAGCCTCTGGTAGTGAGCCCGGCATTTCCGATCTTTATCGTTCTCGGCGTAATCGCGTTGGTCGCCGTCCTTTCGGTGACGTTCGGCAAAGAGCTGGGCGAGCGTGGGGTTACGTTCGTCAAACGCTTCTCCGCGCGTTTAGAAATCGCGGGCATCAACCGCAAGCCCGAAGAAATCGTCGCGATCACCGCCGGCGGCGGCGTCGCGGTCTGGGTTCTCGTCGCGGTGCTGTTCCATCCGGGGTTTCTCGTCGGGGCGCTGCTGCTGCCGCTCGTGCTCGGCCTCGCATGCGGCGGCTTCTACGTATACGTGCTATTCAAAAGCAATCGCCGGCGAGAGGCGTTTCTCACCCAGCTCGAAGTAGCGCTCCGACTGATCTCGAGCGGTCTTCGAATCGGTTTGAGCTTACGTCAAGCGATGGGTCTGGTGGTTGAGGAACTGCAAGACCCGGCGCGCATCGAGTTTGCGCGCATGATGGGACAAACGAATATCGGCATCTCGCCATACGACGCGCTGGACGACATGGCGGACCGGCTTCCGAGCGGCGAGACGCTCATGCTGGCGCGCGTCGTGCGAATACAATCGCAGACCGGCGGCAATTTGGCGACCATTCTCGAGCAGCTTGCGGGCACGATTAAGGAGCGCCGTCGCATGGCGCGCAAGGTGGCTGCACTGACGGCCGAAGGCCGAATGGGCGCGCTCGTTTTAGAGTCGCTGCCGATCGGCGTCGCATTGTTTTTAATGGGCACGCAGCACGACCTGGCCGTTGGTCTGCTTACGACGGCAATCGGGCATTACACGCTTATGGCGGTGGCCGTCCTTGAAACGGCGGCGATCTTGTGGCTCAACCAAATGCTGAAGGTTCGCGCGTAATGGCGGGCGCCGGAACGCTGATGATCGCGATACCGTTCGTCGGCGGCGTTTCCATATTTCTGTTTGCGTTGTCGCTGATTCCGCAAAAAAGTCCGCTGAAGCGCCAGCTGGAAGAAATGCAAGGCCGCAACCTTACCGGTCCGCAGACCAACCGCTTTGCCGTGCTCGAGAAGATCTTCGGCGACGAGGGTCGCGGCCAGTTGCAAAAGCAGCTGATCGAAGCGGGCTGGTATACGGTGACGCCGACCCAGATGGGCATACGCATGGCGGCGGGCGGAATCATAGGCGTGACGGCGGGTGCGCTGATCGTCATCCTCACCCACAATCACTCGGTGCTGTTTCTCGGAATCGCAGTCGTTCTGGGAATCCTCGGCGCGTATTCTCCCATGGTGCTGCTGGCACGAGCGATCGGTGGACGAAAACTGGCGGTGCAGAAAGCGCTGCCTGATTTTCTCGACATGGTCGCGACGACGGTCCAGGCCGGCTTGTCGGTCAATGCGGCTTTTGGTTACGCAACGCAAGCCGCACCGGGCCCGCTCGGCGAAGAAATAAAAGAAACGCTATCGCAAATGCGCCTGGGCCGCAGCCGGATCGACGCTCTCAAAGCCATGGGTAGTCGCGTTAACCAGGAGCAGCTCAGCACGACGATTTCAGCGATCACTCAAGCCGACAAACTCGGAGCGAATATCTCAAAAGTTCTCTCCGAATTAGCCGAAGAAGTTAGAAACCATCGGATCATGCTCGTCGAGGAACAGGCCGCGCAAATGCCCGTAAAAATGATCTTCCCAATGGCGTTCTGTCTGCTGCCGGCACTTTTCGCGATCATTTTTGGCGCGGTCGGATCGAAACTGGTGCATTGATGCTGCTGGCAAACGTCTTTTTCACCGCGCTTCTCTATGGAACGCTGGCATACGTCGGCAGCGTTTTGAGTGAAAAAATCTGTAAGAATTTGCCGCGCCTCGAAGGAGGGCCGGAGGCCGGAAAGCCGCCCGTGCCCATGCTCGTTGCAGCAGCGTGTCTGCTGGGAGCGCTGCTGGCTTTGCGTCAGGCGCCGCCTGCCCAGATTCTGCTGCTCGGTGTCGTCACGCTCGCGCTGGCAGCAATTTGGTGCAGTGATACCGCGTACGGAATCGTGCCGGACGTCTTTACGCTCGGGCCGCTTTTGGCCATTCTGCTCATTGCCGCGATCGTCCATCAGTGGTGGATCGTGGTGTCGGCGGTCGTTCCGTTTCTGCCGTTCGCACTTGCGGCGCTGCTTTCAAAAGGGCGGGGCATGGGCTGGGGCGACGTAAAGCTGGTGGCGCTCGGCGGTGCGCTTCTCGGCATGCAGACTTCGATCGTCGCATGCCTGGCGGCGTGCATCGCCGCCGTCGTGGTAAGCCGTTTTCAGCGACGTCATCGCGGACCGATCGCATTCGCGCCGTACTTGGTCGCGGCGATCGGCGTTTCACTCGGGGTTGTTGGTAGTTAAATGGGATTTTTAATTCGAAACGCTACGACCGGAACGGTTCTAGGCGCCGGTATTCGCAGTGCGCGCGGTCCGCTCACCAGGCTCGTCGGACTCATGGGTCGCTCCCGCGTTCAACCCGACGAAGGGTTGTGGTTCGATCGTTGCTGGGCGGTGCACACGATGTTCGTGCGAGTGCCGCTCGATGTCATTTGGCTCGATAAAAACCTGCGCGTGGTCGAGATCTCAATCAACGTCCGGCCGTGGCGCATGGCGGTGACGTGCCCCAAAGCCTACTCGGTTTTAGAATTGGGTTCGGGCGCAACGCGCGACGTGCTGGTCGGCGATCGTCTCAGTTTCGAAACGCAGCCGCTCGCCCGGGAACCGTTTACGATATCGCCCGCGCAGGAGCCGGAGATGCGGCTTTTAGCGCCGTAGCCAGCAGCAAACCGAAGCCGGCGACCGTAAGCGCTTTTTCCGCCCAAAGAAACGGCAGTACCGGCGCGAAGCGGTTCCACATCGCCCACGATACGTCGGCGCCGGCCCCGACGGGGGGCGCCGGAATGAGCGGCACCAGCAACATCGTATGATCGGCGACCGCCACCTGCGCCAGATGCAGACGCCAAGCCAGGCTCAAGAACGCGATGGAACATGCAATGAGCGTCGCCGGCGTGCTGCGCCACTTGCTCCAAACGAGCAGCAGCGCGCAGACGGGAACGAACGGCAAAAACAGCATCCAGTCGATCATCGTTTCCCACGGAACCGCAATCAAAAGAACCGCGGTCCACGCGCGAGCATCGTCAATC
>JALYTZ010000155.1 GCA_030854025.1 Vulcanimicrobiota bacterium | reverse complement strand
GGTCTACATCAACGGCATGGTCGCGAGCGACCCGCGCTTACCGTTCGGCGGCGTCAAACGCTCCGGCTACGGCCGCGAACTCTCGTCATTCGGCATGCGCGAATTCGTCAACGTTCAAACCGTTTGGATCGGCCCGGCTGCTTAACGCCCAAGTTGGCGCGCGATTCGGCGGATGCCTTCGCGCACGTCGTTGATCGGGGCGACCCAGCTCAAACGCAGCCAGCCGGAGAAACACTCGCCGAACGCCACGCCCGGAATCGCTATGACGTCGCAGTCCTCGGCCAGTTCGTGCGCCGTGATCAGCGAATCAATCCCGTCCGGCAATCGAATGCACGCGTAAAAGCTGCCTTCCGGCGTGATGAATCGCAGCCCGCTTGCCCGCAGCGCTTCGACCACATTTGCCTGCTGACCGGCATACCACCGGGTCTGTTCGGCCAGATTCGCAGCAGCATCGGCGAAAATGTTCAGTGCGACCTGCTGCGCGAACGTGTCGGCGCACGACGTCAGCCACGCATGGACCTTGACGATTGCAGCCGCGGCTTGCGCAGGCGCGATTGTCCATCCAAGCCGCAGCCCGGTAAGTGCGTTGCTTTTGCTTACCGAGTTCGTAACGATCGTGTGCGGATACACCTGCGCAAAGTATCCCGCGTTATCGATAAACGTCTGCTCGCGATAGATCTCGTCGTGAATCACCCAGACCGGCGCCCCCTCGCGCTCGGTCAACGCCGCAGCAATGCGTTCGACCGTATCGCGGGTCAGCACCCTGCCGGTCGGATTGCATGGGGAACAGATGACGATCGCGCGCGTTCGTTCCGTCAGAGCGTCCAGGATAAGCTGCGCATCGTACGCGAAATCGTCTTCTTCGCGCATGCACACCGCGCGAACCGCGACGCCTTCGAGCTTCGCCATTTTCATGTACGATGGAAAGGCAGGTTGAACGACGAGCAATTCGTCCTCGAGCGGATTCAAAATCGTCTTGAGAACCGCGTACATCGCTTCCTGCGAGCCGGTCGTGATGCAGACGTTGTCCGCCTGATTCATGTTCGGATAGTCGTAGTGCTCGGCAATGCGGCGACGCAGTTCGAGATCGCCCGCGTTGACGGTGTAGCGAATGCCGCGTTCGAGCACGTATCGCATTGCCGCTTCAAAATGGGCCGGGTTGGGCCGAAGCGACGGCTCTCCCATTCCCAGATCGATCGAGGACGGCTTGCGTTTGGCAGCGATCTCGCGAATCAGTGACCCCGACAGTTGCGAAACGCGCGGATTGAGGCTCATACGGCGATTCCGTACTCGCGCAGCGCGGCATTGAGCGACGTCTTCGTATCGGTTGCTTCCGAACGCGTGCCGACAATGAGTGCGCACGGCACGCCGAAGGTTCCGGCGGGAAACGCTTTCGGAATCGTGCCGGGAATGACGACCGCGCGCGCCGGCACCGCGCCTTTCGTCCAGAGCGGCTCGCTGCCGCGCGCATCCACGATTGGAGTCGACGCGGTGAGCACGACGCCCGCACCCAGTACGGCCTCGCGTCCTACGTGAACGCCCTCCACGACGATGCAGCGTGAACCGATAAACGCACCGTCTTCAACGATAACCGGCTGCGCCTGCGGCGGTTCGAGCACCCCGCCGATGCCGACGCCCCCCGAGAGATGCACGTCCTTTCCGATCTGGGCGCAGGAACCAACCGTCGCCCACGTATCGACCATCGTTCCCGCATCGACGTACGCGCCGATGTTCACGAAGCCGGGCATGAGAATCGAGCCGCGGCCCAAGAAACTGCCGTAGCGGGCGACGCCCGGCGGAACGCAGCGCGCGCCGAGCGCCTCGTAGTTGGTTTTCGTCGGCAGCTTGTCATAAAAAACCGGCGCGTTCGAATCGCGCCCGCCGCCGATCGCTTCGGAGTCTCTCCGGCGAAAGTAGAGCAGAATCGCTTCTTTCACCCAGGCGTTGGTGAGCCAGGCTCCAGCGGGGTCGCGCTCGCAGACTCTCAAGCGCCCCTCGTCCAGCGCAGCGATTACCTCGTCGACAACGCGCCCGGCTTTCCCCTTCACGTCGGCGGGGGCGGCAGCCAATGCGGTAATTTCACTCTCCAGTTCGCGTACGTCCATCGGCGTCGCTTACGGCAAAACCGTCATGCCGTCCCCTCGCCTGGGTAAGAGGAACCACGAGAGCTCTAGAAACCTGCTCTTCTTCCGCAAGCCACCGTTCGAGGAGAACCTGTGCCCAATACGCGCGATGACGATCAGCGAATCAACGCGATCCGTTTCCTTTCCGTCGACGCCGTGCAGAAAGCGAAATCAGGCCACCCCGGCATGCCGCTGGGAGCGGCACCGGCGGCGTACGTCCTGTGGACTAAGCATCTGCGCTTTAACCCGAAGGACCCCGCATGGCTGAATCGCGATCGCTTCGTGCTCAGCGCCGGCCACGCGTCCATGCTGCTCTACTC
>JALYTZ010000153.1 GCA_030854025.1 Vulcanimicrobiota bacterium | reverse complement strand
GCTCGAGCGCGCACCGCTGCACTTTATCGGCAATATCGAAGGCAAGGATATCTTTCAAAACGTTGCCGACGTGATCGTCGCCGACGGTTTCGTCGGAAACATCGTTTTGAAAACGGGCGAGGGACTTATCGGCGTCCTGGGCGGCGTCATTAAAGAAACGATTCTCGGCGGCAATCTGCTCACCAAGATCGGGGCCGCGTTCGTTTCACCGGCACTACGCCGCCTTCGCACGAAATTCAACTACGAAACGTACGGCGGCGCGCCGCTGCTGGGCTTGCGCGGCAACTGCATCGTCACCCACGGACGCGCGTCACGCAACGCCATCAGCCATGCCATTCGCGCCGCAGCCGATGAAGTCGAGAACGACGTGGTCGGAAAAATTACGGAGTTGGTGGAACCGCATCTCTCCAAAGTGCCTTAAACGGCAATGCCGGTCGCAATCGTAACCGACAGCACGTCGGATGTCGAACCCGAGCTTGCGCGCTCGCTCGGGATCACCGTCGTTCCCCTCTTCGTCGTTTGGGCCGACGTGAGCTATCGAGATTACATCGATCTTTCTCGCCCGCAGTTCTACGCAAAGCTGGCGAACGAAACGGCACTGCCGATGACCTCGCAGCCGACGGCCAAAATGTTCGAAGACGCCTTCGCGCCGAGCGTCGAAGCCGGAGATGACATCGTGTGCCTGGTCATCAGCGCGAAACTTTCCGGAACGATCAATGCGGCTCGGGGCGCAGCCGAACGCTTTCCGAATGCGAGTATTACCATCGTCGACTCGGAGAGCGTCGCAGGCGGGCTCGGAATGATGGTTTTGCGCGCGTGCGAAATTGCGCAACGAGGCGGTACTTCGAGCGAGATCGTTGCGGCGATCGAACGCGATAAACGATCCCAGCGCTTGTACGCGCTGCTTCCCGATCTCTCGCACTTGGTACGGAACGGTCGCATCGGCAAAGCGCGCGCCGCGGTCGGTACGCTCATGAAGATCGTTCCGGTACTCAGTTTGAAGGATGGGCAGATCGTGGCCGAGGCCCAGGTGCGCACCTACTCGCGCGCACAAGAGACGATGCTGGATTTAACGATGAAGAACGTGTCGGACATTGCGAATGCGCGATTTCGCGTGATGCACACGAACGCTCCCGCATTAGCCAGCGCCGTCGTCGAGAAGCTGCGGGGGCGATTCAGTGGCGTCGAACCGAAACTGCTCAACATTTTGGAGGCCGGTCCGGTGATTGCGACGCACGGCGGCCCCGGCGCCGTCGGCATTTTCTCAGCACAGGACTAGTTACATGACCGGCGTCTACGTTCATCTGCCGTTTTGTCCGTACATCTGCCCGTACTGCGATTTCGCGAAGTGGCCCCATCGGCGCAGTATGGCCGAGCGGTATTTATCCGCCCTCGCTCGCGAGATCGCAGCGCACCCGCCGGCGCAAGCCTCCAGTATTTTCTTAGGCGGAGGCACACCTAACGCGTATCCTGCGTCGGACATCGCTTTGCTCGCCGCGCAGCTACGAACGCACTTTACGTTTTCGAGCAATCCGGAATTCACGATCGAATTAAATCCCGAACTCGTGCTCCCGGACGATTTTGAGAGGTACGCCGCGGCCGGGATAAATCGCGTATCGATCGGCGTACAGTCGTTTATCTCGACCGAAATTGCGACGCTCGGCCGCAGACACACGCGCGCCGACGTCGAGGCGGCAGTCCAGGGCGCGCGCGCAGCCGGCATACGTTCCATCTCGCTGGATCTGATGTTTGCTGTGCCCGGACAAACCGCCGAGAGCTGGCGGACCTCATTGCAGGCCGCGATCGATCTCGGCCTCGATCACATTTCCACGTACGGCCTCACCATCGAGGACGGCACGCCATACGCGATATGGCAGCAGCGCGAGCCCGCGGCCTTCTTCGATGACGGGCGCGAGGCAGATCTTTATGAGATTACGATTAAATCGCTCGAAACGGCCGGGTTCGAACAGTACGAAATCAGCAACTTCAGTACGCCCGGTCACCGCTGCGCGCACAACGCCAATTACTGGGAAAACGGGGAGTATATCGGCTTAGGCGTCGGCGCCGCTTCGTATCGCGATGGCGTTCGGTCCGTTCATACGCGTGAATTGTCCGTCTATCTCGAAGCGATCGAGAGCGGATGCGCGATTCCAGCCGAAGCCGAACGTCTGGAAGGCGCTCGCGCGGCGGGCGAGGCGGTGATGCTTGCCTTGCGCACCTCGCAAGGGGTCTCGTTCGCGCCGTTCAAAGAGCGATACGGTCTTGAGTTTTTGGAATTCTATGCGCCCGTGGTGGAACGTTTCGTTGACGACGGCCTGCTTGCAATCGATTCGACGCGCGCTCGGCTCACGCGGCGCGGTCGCTTTCTTGCAAACGACGTTTGCGGAGCGTTCGTAACATTCGCGTAGGTTCGGGCCTCGCGGGTACGGCGCTGCGTCTGCTGTTCGCGGTCGTTTTCGGCGTTACGGGATTTTTGCTCGGCCGCGAAGCGTACGATCATATCTTGGCGCTCCACTTCGCCAGCGAGTCGCTGCAAATCGCGTTCAACATTCTTGCGCCCGTCGTCGGCGCGGTTATCGGCGTAGCGCTCGCGCCTCTTGCGCAGTCTTTTTTCGAGGAAGAACTCAACGCCGTCGAGACATCGATCGAACGGATGGCTCCGGCCGAACTGGCCGGCGGCGCCATCGGCCTCATCGCCGGCCTGATCGTTGCCTTCCTCATACGAAGCATTCTTTTCGAATTCATATCGGTGACCGGGAAAGCCGGAAGTTACGTCGCGATTCTTTTCTACATCGTCGTGAGCGTCTTCGCGGCTTTTCTCGGCGCCCGCTTGGGCGCAAAAATGCGCATCCTGTCGCTGCCGGCGTCGATGGGCACCAACAGCGCCGTTCCCAAGATCGTCGATACATCGATCATCGTCGACGGGCGCGTAGTGGAGATCATCGAAAGCGGATTTTTGGATGGTCCGCTCGTGCTGCCGCGTTTTGTCTTGCGCGAACTGCAGCAGATTGCCGATTCCAGCGATTCGATGAAGCGAACGCGCGGTCGACGCGGTTTGGAAGTGCTAAGTAAAATGCAGGAACTCGGCATTCTTGAAATCAGCGAACGCGATTACGACGACGTGAAGGGCGGCGCGGTCGATGCGAAGCTCGTGCGGCTCGCCCAGGAAATGAACGGCAAGCTCTTGACCAACGATTACAACTTGAACCGCGTCGCGCACGTTGAAGGCGTAGCGGTCCTCAACATCAACGAGCTAGCCAACGCCGTCAAACCGGTCGTGCTCCCGGGCGAAGAAATGCACGTGCAGGTTATTCGCGACGGAAAGGAAGCGCATCAGGGTGTCGGCTATCTCGACGACGGCACCATGATCGTGGTCGAAAACGGGCGCCGGCTGATCGGTGACTCCGCCGACGTCGTCGTCACGAGCGTTTTGCAAACCGTTGCAGGTCGGATGATTTTTGCCAAGCCGAAGAGGGAGCCGCTACACTGATGCTTTGGGGAGCGATCGTCGTCGCGGCGGGACGCGGAACGCGGTTCGGCAGACCGAAACAGCTCATCGAACTTGCAGGCGCGCCGATGCTTTCTTGGTCAATCCGCACGTTCGCGCACATGCCGGAAATCGTCGACATCGTCGTGGTCACCGAGAACGAATGGATCGACAATGTTGCAGCCGTTGCAACGGCGGCGGCCAACGGCCGGCCGGTACGTGTGGTGTCCGGCGGCGCGACCCGTCAGCAGAGCGTGCGAGCCGGCCTAGATGCATTGCCGAGCCGGTGTCAGGGCGTCCTCGTGCACGACGGCGCGCGTCCGCTGGTCAAAGGCAGCGACGTGCGAAACGCGATGCGCGTCGTGGCGGACGGTCACGCCGCGCTGCTCGGAACGCCGGTCGTCGACACGATCAAAGCCGTCGACTCCGCGCGACGCCTGGTGCAGCGCACGCTGGATCGCGACACGTTGTGGGCCGCGCAGACGCCGCAGCTAGCCACCGTACGAGACTTAGAGCGGGCGCACGTAGAAGCGGCTCGCAATCATGTCGATGGAACCGACGAAGCGACCCTGCTCGAACGAAACGGCGTTGAAGTAGAACTCGTCGCGGGTTCGCCGGAGAACTTCAAGATTACGATTCCCGAAGATCTTGCGCGCGCGGAGGCTTTGCTGCGGCTGCGAATGGAGCACATGCCTGGCGAAGAAGAAGTGCTGCTCGTCGAAATCTTCACCGACGAAAATCTCGTCGATACGGTCTGCAAAGAGATCGAATCACGCGGCGGGACGATCGATGGTATCGATCGCGACTTGCCGACGGCGGTGGCCGTTCGCGCGTACGTTCCGGCACCCCAGTTTCGCGGGTTCGGGGAACGATTCGAAGCGGTGCGCAACGGCGAAATGACCTTTACGACACGGTTCTCGCACTTCGCCGGCCGGACCGAAGGCGCATAGCGTTGCGGATCGGTCACGGCTTCGATGCCCATCGGCTGATCGCCGGACGCCCGCTCATTCTCGGCGGCGTCCTCATCGAGTCTCCGGCCGGTGCGCTGGGCCATTCCGATGCCGACGTTCTCGCGCACGCCCTGGCCGACGCGCTTCTGGGCGCGGCTGCGATTGGCGATTTGGGAAGCCGCTTTCCGGACACCGATGCGCGCTGGAAGGATGCGGACTCGCTGGTTTTGCTTGCCCGGTGCGCGGCCGACGTGCGCGCCGCCGGCTTCGCGGTGGCGAACGTCGATGCGACGATCGTACTCCAACGGCCCAAACTCATGCCGTACATAGAACGCATGCGCGAGCGGGTGGCGGAGTGCCTCGGCCTCGACGTGCGTGACGTAAGCGTAAAGGCGAAAACGAGCGAGGGGATGGGATACACCGGAGACGGAAGCGGGATTGCCGCCTTCGCGGTCGCCGCCCTTCGTCCGGTATAGGAATCGTCATGGAGCCTTTCGACATATCCCGCCCCCGAGAAGCGCTCGTTCATCAACTCGCGCACTGCATGCAGCGCTGGGGGTATCTGGAGGAGCCGGCGCCGCCGCCGGCATTGCGCTGGGTGGATACGTTTATCGACGCGTTCGGCGAGCAGCTACCTGATTTTGAAGCGGCCAAACCGCTCGTTGCGGCGCTGCGGGCCGAGTCGTGCGTTATTCCGGCACTCGAACTTGAACGGCTGCGATCGCGCGAAGTGCTGTTCTTTTTGGATGCCGTCGCACAGTACGTCGATCACCAGCCCGAACTGCGCGGTCTCCCGCTCGACCATGACCTCCCGGCCATCGGCGAGGAGTTCGGACTCGCGCGCGCCGACGCGCTGCACGCCGTTCGAATGGCGCTTACCGGCGAGAAGGCGGGACCGCCGCTCGAAGCGCTCTTCCCGCTGCTCGGGCACGACCGCATTCTGATCCGCATCGGTGCCGTAAATTCGCGGCTGTTGCACGGGCGCGGCCTGGAGCCGATTGCCTTTGGCCCGGATGGGAAGCCGTTCGAAGCGATTCACGGTCGTCGCCCGGAGCGGGAGGCGTAACCGCGGCTTGACGGCGCCGGTTACACTCGTAGCGATGGCTTTCTTCAAGGACGTGCTGGCCGATCTCAAAGCGCCGCTCCAACGTGATCCTGCAGCCCGCAACTGGGCGGATGTCGTCCTGTCGTATCCCGGCTTTCACGCCGTTACGTCGCATCGGGTGATCCATGCACTGCACGCGGCGCGAATTCCGCTGTTGCCGCGCTTTCTTTCCAACGTAAATCGCTTTATGACGGGCATAGAAATTCATCCGGCAGCAAAACTCGGACGCGGCGTGTTCATCGATCACGGAATGGGCGTGGTGATCGGTGAAACCGCGGAAGTCGGCGACGACTGCACCATCTATCAAGGCGTAACGCTCGGAGGCACGAGCCTCTCGCACGGAAAGCGCCATCCGACGCTGGGCAAGAATGTTACCGTCGGCGTAAACGCGGCGGTGCTCGGTGCAATTACGATTGGCGATAACTCAAAAGTCGGCGGCGGATCGGTGGTCGTAAAAGACGTTCCGGCGAATTCGACGGTCGTGGGCGTTCCCGCGCGCATCGTACTGCTGGACGGCGTACCGGTTCGTCCCGTTCCGGATCGACCGCAAGTCGATATGCCCGATCCGAACGCGGAGTCGATCGCCGTGCTCGCCGAACGCATCGCGGAATTGGAACGCCGCCTGAACGCCGGAAATGACGATGCCGCTAAAGCTGTATAACACGCGAACGCGCTCGATCGAGCCTTTCGAACCGCTCGTGGACCGGTCCGTCCGGATGTACGTCTGCGGCCTGACTCCCTCGGCCGAGGCGCACATCGGGCACGCGCGATCGTTTCTATTTTTCGACGTGCTGCGCCGATATTTAGAGCACCAAGGGTATGCCGTAACCTACGTTCAGAACGTGACCGACATCGACGATCGCAGCATCGCGCGCGCGCAGCAGACGGGCGAAGACTGGCACGCGATCGTCACCGGTTACTATGCGACATTCAAGCAGTCGATGCGCAAACTCGGGGTGCGCGATCCTGACGTCGAACCGTACGCGACCCAATTCATTCCCGAGATCATTTCGATGGTGGAGCGGCTCGTCGCCGGCGGCATGGCGTACGTCTCGAAAGACGGCGTCTACTACGGTGTTTTGAAATTCGCGAACTACGGCGATCTTTCAAACCGGAAAATCGACGAATTGGAGTCGGGCGCGCGAATCGAAGTAGACGAACAAAAAGACGATCCGCTCGATTTCGCGCTGTGGAAGTTCGCGAAGCCGGGCGAACCGCAGTGGACCTCTCCGTGGGGTGCGGGCCGCCCGGGCTGGCACATCGAGTGCTCGGCCATGGCGCGCGCGCTCCTGGATCCGCAAGGCGAGGGATTTGATATCCACGGAGGCGGCGCGGACCTGATTTTTCCGCATCACGAAAATGAAATTGCTCAGAGCGAACCGCTTATGGCGCACCCGCCGATGGCCAACGTGTGGGTTCACGGCGGCCTGCTGCTGTATGAAAACAAGAAGATTAGTAAGTCGCTTGGGAATTTCGAGCCGCTAAGCGATCTGCTCGCGCGCCACGATCCGCAGGCGATACGGCTGCTATTTCTTCAAACCGGTTATAGCAAAGTGATGAACTTTACCGAAGAGGCCATCACGGGCGCGAGCGTTTCGCTCGATAAGCTTAAAGCCGCGTACCGAAAGCTGTCTGTTCCATCGCCGCCGCCGTACGAGCGCGGCGATTTAATCGCTCGCGTTGAAGACGCGCTCGACAACGATATGAACACCGCGGGAGCGCTGGGCGAGCTTCATCTGTTCGCGGGCAACGTCGAGAAAATTGCCGACAGAGGCGCCGCATTTGCCGAGTTCTCGTATGCGCTTGGGTTGTTGGGTCTCGGACCGACCAGTGCATGGCTTGAAGAGTCGCCGGCCCCGCAATTCGCCGGCGACTTCGTGCGCCGCTTGCGCGCGGAACTTGGGGCCGACGCTGCGCTGAATGGCACGAGCGAACCGGATCTGGCTATCGAGCGCGTTATCGAACTGCGCATTGAAGCCCGCGCAAAGAAAGACTGGGCAATGTCGGATCGGCTGCGCGATGCGCTTGGGCGTTGCGGTATCGCATTAAAAGACGGCGCGAACGGAACGACATGGACCGTCGCAAAGTAGGCGCGAGGCGTCCGGGGCGGCAGGAACTGCCCGACCTCGACGATGTTATGTATGGCGTCCATGCGGTCGAAGAGGCGCTGATTGCCGGTGAAGCGCTGCGGAAAATACACGTCGGTAACGAGCGGCGGCGCGATCCGATCGTACGACGGCTTTTGGAGCGGGCGCGCGAACTTTCGATAACGGTGCGCTTCGAGGAACCGCGATTTTTCACGCAGTTTCCCTACAAAGCTCATCAGAGCATGATCGCGTTCGGCGCGCCGTTTCCGTACGTGACGTTAGAAGAAGCGATCGCCGGCCGCCGGGGGACGGGTCAGGCCTTGTACGTCGTTCTCGATCACATCACCGATCCACACAATGCCGGCGCGATTATTCGAACGGCTGAATGCGCCGGGGCCGACGCCGTGATTCTACCCGAGCGCCGGGCGGCAGGGGTCAACGCCACGGTTCGCAAGGCGGCGGCGGGGGCAGCGGCCCACATTCCGATCGCGCGTGTCGCGAACATCGCCGACGCCGTGCGAAAGCTGAAGAAAGCGGGCGTCTGGGTAGCCGGGGCAGATATTGGCGAGGGCTCGGTCGCTTTATCGGACGCTGACCTTGCTCGCGACGTAGCGATCGTCATCGGCGCGGAAGGCGCAGGGCTCTCGCACTTGCTTAAGCGGGAATGCGACTACTTGGTTACTATCCCGATGTTTGGAAAGATCAAGTCGTTGAACGCCTCGGTAGCGGCCGGCGTGCTGCTATACGAGGCCATTCGGCAGCGGCGGATTCCTACTCCACGCCTTGACTGCGCAGGAGGAGCCTCCTATACTCGTTGAGATGTGCCTGCGCTCGACCAAGCTCCGGCTAGCGATTTGCGACACGTCAGAACCCGAGGTACGAGTACAATGGCAATGACCCATCCAACGACGGATGGACTGGACTACAGCGACCGGGCGGACGAGGATTTGGTCGCGATTGCAAAATCGGGCGACAACCTCGCAATGGAGTTTCTGCTCAATAAGTACAAAAATTTCGTTCGTATAAAGGCCAAAAGCTACTTTTTGATCGGCGCAGACCGTGAGGACATCATTCAAGAAGGAATGATCGGCCTCTACAAGGCCGTGCGCGACTTCAAAGCGGACAAGCTTTCCAGTTTTCGCGCCTTCGCCGAACTGTGTATCACCCGTCAAATCATTACGGCGATTAAGACCGCCACTCGCCAGAAGCACATTCCGCTCAATCAATACATTTCGCTCAACAAGCCGATCTACGACGAAGACAGCGAACGTACGCTGCTCGACGTCATGGCATCGCAGAAAACCTCCGATCCCGAAGAGCTCGTGATCAATCAAGAGGTTTCGCAGGACATCAAAGAGCGCATTCAAGAGAATCTTTCGGAACTCGAGTCGCAGGTGCTCTTGTCGTACCTTGAAGGCAAGAGCTACCAAGAAATGGCGCGCGATCTCGGGCGCCACGTCAAATCGATCGACAACGCGCTCCAACGCGTCAAACGCAAGATCGAAAAGAACCTCTCGGAAATAGAACTTCCGTAACAGGTTCGAACGAATGAAAAAGGCGCCTACCCGGCGCCTTTTTTGTGCCCTTCGACAAGCTCATCCTTCGACAAGCTCAGGACGACAGAGCGTTGACGCCCCCGTTGTCATCCTGAGCTTGTCGAAGGACCGATTAGTCGTTCGACGATCATCTTGTAGAGTTCGTCGCGATCTTGCAGAGGGTCCACGACGAATGGTTCTGCGGGACGGCCGTCCTGCGGATCGATCGCAACGGTTATCATGTTGCGCGCACAGACGTCCATGCAGCTTGTGCTGATCGCGCGAATCGCTTTCCAATAGCCGTCTTCCTTGAGCTTGCTCTTGAGCCAATCGCGCAAATTAAAATCGCCGATTTCGGCGGCCGTTTCGGGATCTTCCTCGGGGATGCGTTCCTTGTAACAGCGTTCACAGACGAGCACGAGTCCCGCCTGCATCCACTTCGGTGTAACCGGTTGCATTAGTATGGTTCCTGAAGAATAGCCGACGGTGGGACTCGAACCCACGTGTCCGTTAGGAATCTGCTTACAAAGCAGGTGCTGTCGCCGCTGAGCCACGCCGGCTTAAAAACACGTGAACGCGCCGGTGCATCGCTTCAACGGACGCAAGCCGCATCCTCGCACAGGAGTCAACGCGGAGAGAGTCGTACCCTGGTGAGCCGTGTCTCGTGGGTAGGTGGCCGAGTGGTTAAAGGCAACAGACTGTAAATCTGTCCAGCTAACGCTGTACGCTGGTTCGAATCCAGCCCTGCCCAAGTATTGCGCGGGCGTTGCATAATGGTAATGCCCTTGCCTTCCAAGCAAGAGTCGCGGGTTCGATTCCCGCCGCCCGCTCCAAAGTAGACGACGCCGTTGTAGCTCAGTGGTAGAGCACGTCCTTGGTAAGGACGAGGCCATGGGTTCAATCCCCATCAACGGCTCCA
>JALYTZ010000119.1 GCA_030854025.1 Vulcanimicrobiota bacterium | reverse complement strand
CTTGTCGAACCGTTGCGGGCGGCGCTTACTTGGACGAGCGCGACGAGGGCAGCGACGATAATCACGCTGATTACCGCGAACAGCCGCCGTTCGTCACGATATGTAAAGATGTTCGCTCTCCGATTATTTGCAAAAACGCTTGCGCGATTTACTTCTCTATCGGCAGACTAAACCCCAGGCGTTTAACGCCGCGCGCAAAGCGAGCCAGCGGAAAGCCCATGACCGTATAAAAATCGCCGTCGATGCGCTCCACCAGCGTCGCGCCGTAGCCTTGAATCCCATATGCGCCGGCCTTATCCATCGGTTCGCCGCTCGCGACATAGCGCGCGATTTCGTCCTCGTCCAACGCGTAAAACGTCACGGCACTGGTCGAACACTCTTCGACGAGCCCATCGCGTCGCGGAATGACGAGCGCGAATGCCGTGTGCACCAAATGCGTGCGTCCCGAAAGCGTTCGCAGCATCTGGGCCGCGCCATCTCGATCGATCGGCTTGCCGTAGGCCTGGCCGTCAACGTCGACGACGGTGTCCGACGCAATGATAAAGCTGCTTGCGGGCGCGCCGGTCCGCGCTTCGAGCGCCTTTCCGCGCGCGTGCGCGATCGCGAGGTCCTTGGCTGAAATGTCGGGCAGTTCGCGCTCGACGTACGCGCTGGGTGCGACGGTGACCTCGAGCCGCAGCGAACGCAAAAGTTCGAGCCGTCGCGGCGAGGCACTCGCCAAGACGACGTGCTCCAGCGCAATCACTGGTAGCGTTTTCCGCCGGCCTCAACGTACCCGGGTTGATGCCGAAAGCTCGGATCGTGATGCGTCCAGTGGATCACGCCGTCGTTACATTCGTATTGGCCTTGCAGCGCGAGCGGTTCGCCTCTGTGCAACGGAATCGTTCCCGTGATGTCGGCATTGTCTTCGACGCGAACGACGGCCGAAGGAAACTGCACGATGAATCCTTCGTGCAAACCACTGTACGATCTGCGCACGCCGAGCACGCGCGCGATCGTACCGCGATCGGCCACTTCGACGTGCGAGGCGCCGCGCGCGCACGCGCTCACTGCCGCGGCGACGTTCGGCGGAGCGGACGCGCATCCGGCGCACCCAAAGAGGAGCGCGCACAGCGCGAGCTTATGCATCGCGACTATACAAACGATGGCGTACGATGTAGTCGTACACCGGGTCGGGAACGAGATATCGAATCGATCGGCCTTGCGCGAGCAGCATCCGAATCATCGTGGCGCTTTCGGGAATTTCCGGCACGTGGAGCATCTTCACGCGTTCGCGCAGACGCGCCGGAACCGCGTCCATCACGCGCGAAACCGCTTCAGGCCGGACGCCCGCGCGCGGCGCGATCACGAACGCTTCGAGCGACTCGAGCGCTTCTTCGAAACGCACCCACGTATTGCTTGCGAGCGAATCCGACCCGGTGATGAATGTCAGTGATGCGCCGGGGTATTTCGCTTGCAGCCGGGGCAGTAAATCCGCGGTGTAGCCGGAGGCATCTTCGCGCAGATCGCTGTCGTCCAGCGCGAATCGCGCGTTGCCGGAAATCGCGCCCAAGATCATCGCGCACCGATGCGCGGCGTCGACGTGCGCCGCGTCGCGATAGTGCGTACCGTTGGTTGGAACGAATAGCACGCGATCGAGTCGTTCGATCGATCCGGCGGATTCGGCAACGAACAGATGAGCGTTGTGAACCGGATCGAACGTTCCGCCGAACACCCCTAACCGCAACATTACGAGTACGTAAACTCGAAGTCGGAAATGCGAACGGTGTCGCCTTCCTTGGCGCCAAGTTCGCGCAGTTTTTTATCGACGCCGAGTTTTGCGAGAATCTGCTCGAAGCGCGCGAGCCCTTCGTCGGAATCAAAGTCGGTCATCGACGCGAGTCGCTCGACGCGTTCGCCCGTTATCACGAACGCCGGGCCGTCGCGTTCGATCGCAAACGGTTCGTTCGGTTTGAGGACGATGCGCGGAGCGGCCGGCACTTCGATGTCGGGTAACGGCGTTGCCTGAATCGTTTGCCAGGCGCGCACTACCAGATCGCGTACTCCCTCGCCGGTCGCCGAGCTGATCCCGATGATATCCGGGAACTGTGCGCGCAGTTCGGTCAAGCGTTCTTGCGCGTCGGGTAAATCGAGTTTGCTAACCACGAGCTGCGTCGGTTTGTCGGCGAGTCTTGGATTCCATGCGACCAGCTCCCGCTCGATGATGGCTTTGTCGTGGAGAATCTCTTCCAGCGGTTTACCGCCGTCGAACAAGTGAACGAGCACGCGCGTACGCTCGATGTGCCGCAGAAATCGATCTCCCAGGCCCGCGCCTTCGTGCGCCCCTTCGATCAGCCCGGGAACGTCGACCATCACGAACGATGCTTCTTCGGCCACGCGCACGACGCCAAGTTGCGGTTCGAGTGTCGTAAACGGGTAGTCCGCAATCTTGGGGCGGGCGGCCGATACCACCGAGAGCAGTGTAGATTTTCCGGCGTTCGGCAGGCCAATGATGCCGCAGTCGGCCAGCAGCCGCAATTCCAGGCGCAGCGAACTTTTTTGGCCCGGCTCGCCCTTCTCCGCGAAGTGCGGCGCTTGACGTTTGCTGGTCGCAAAATGCTGGTTGCCGAGTCCGCCGCGGCCGCCTTTTGCGACCACGATCCGTTCGCCGGGAGTGTTGAGGTCGCAGAGAAACGCTTCAGGCTGATCGTCGAGGGAGCGGTAGACCAGGGTGCCGACGGGGATGCGGATCACCAGATCCTCGCCGCTCTTGCCGGATTTGTTGGATGTGGAACCGCCGGCTCCGGACGCGGCCTCGAATTGCCGCCGGAAGCGAAAGTCGACGAGGGTCGAGAGCTCCGGGGTCGCTTCGAGGGCGACGCTGCCGCCGTGACCGCCGTCACCGCCGGCGGGGCCGCCTTTCGGGACGTACTTCTCGCGGCGCCAGGCGACCATGCCGTCCCCGCCGTTGCCGGCAGCCACGCTCACGGAGGCTTCGTCGATGAATTTCACTACGAGCGCTTACTTCCAAACAAAGCAAAAAAGGACCCGGAGGGCCCTCTCGTCAGTACGTCGATCCAGGCGGTCGGCGGAATCA
>JALYTZ010000245.1 GCA_030854025.1 Vulcanimicrobiota bacterium | reverse complement strand
GCTTTGGCGTGAGCGATGCTGTGGGCGCGGGCATCGGTGTGGGCGTGGGCGCCGGCGTGGAGGTGGGCGAGGGCAACGGCGACGGTGCGAGGCTCGCCGCCGGCGTGGGTCGTCTGGGCGGTTCGTGGCGCATTTGAGAAGCGGAGATCGATTCGAGCACCGCGATAAACGCGATGACGACCACGATCAGCACCAACGGCAGAACGATGTTTGGGCGGTTCGTTTGACGCATGCAGAGTGAACGGGTTGTACTCCGGATGCGGCTCATTCCTGTTTTTTAGCGGAAGCCCGCTTGCATGACCGCTCGCGAGAGCGTCGAACGGGGGCGGCGATGGCAGTCGGCCCGGACGATACGCCCGTCACGCTCAGCATCGTCGTTCCTCTTTTTAATGAAGAAGGCAACGTTCCGCTGCTCGTCGAGCGCATTTTCGGCATTCTCGACCGTTTGCCCGGTCGTCCGACGTACGAAGTGATCCTAGTCAACGACGGCAGCCGCGACGGCACGCTTTCTGAAATTCGCACCGAAATGGAGCGTCGTCCGGGAATTGCAGTCTTGAACCTCTCGCGCAACTTCGGCCACCAATTAGCGGCAACGGCCGGGCTCGACTTCGCGCGCGGACAAGCAGTGGTTCTGATGGACGGCGATTTGCAAGACCCGCCGGAGCTGATCGAGCAGTTCTACGAGCGCTGGCGCGCCGGAAACGACGTCGTCTATGCCGTGCGGCGCTCGCGCAAGGGTGAGAGCGGATTCAAAGTGCTGACCGCGCGCATTTTTTATCGCACGATCAAGCGGCTAACGAACGTTTCGATCCCCGTCGACACCGGCGACTTCCGGCTGATGAGCCGGCGTGTAATCGAAGCGCTGAAAGATTCACGCGAACGGCATCGATTCTTGCGCGGTATGGTCAGCTGGGTCGGCTTCAATCAAACCGGCGTCGAATACGATCGCGACGAGCGTCACGCCGGCGTGACGAAGTATCCGTTTTCGAAGATGCTCAGCTTTGCGATCGACGGGATCACGTCGTTCTCCGACATCCCGCTGCGTTTTGCGACCTACCTTGGCTTCACCGTGAGCACGATCGCGTTCTTGTACGCGATATTCATCATCGCGTTCAAGCTTTTCAGCTTGCGTCCGCCCGCGTACACGCCGGGCTGGGCTTCGACCACGGTCGTCGTTCTTTTCTTAGGCGGCGTGCAATTGATCGGCATCGGCATCCTCGGCGAATACATCGGCCGCATCTACGAAGAAGTGAAAGCCCGCCCGCTCTACATCATCGCGAACGTCGAACGCTCGTAGTCCGCTGTCCTCTTCGAGGCGCTTCACCTCTCACCGAATCAAGGGAGTAGCGCCGGGCGCGTCGTTGCCGATCGTGAAAGCGCCGGCGAGCATTGCTGCGGGGCTTGCGTCGCTGCCGTAGATGTGCGCTAGCGGAGTATTCGCTTGGATGCGTTCGCCGATTGCTGCTGCAACCACAATACCGCCGTGCGGATCGCGTCCGCTCAGTTCACGCGCGACGTTTCCCAGGCGCACGACGTCGATGCTCTCGATGAAGCCGGATTTTCCGGCGCGTACCGTTTCGCGCGCGTCGCATAGTTGCATCGTCTCGAACGTCGCACGCGTTCCGCCCTGCGCCTCGATCATCTCCAAAAATTTGTCATACGCCGCGCCACTCGCAAGCGCTTCACGAGCCCGCTCTTTCCCATCGCTCACCCCCACCGCCTCAAGCATAGCCTCCACCATCGCTAAAACCACCGTAAGAACCCGTCCTTCGACAAGCTCAGGATGACAAGTCGGGGATTTGTCATGCTGAGTCGGGGACTTGTCATGCTGAGCTTGTCGAAGCATCGGATGAGGTTGCTTTAGGAAGTTGCGGGCTTCTAGGAGTTCGGGGTAGGGGCCGATGGCGCGGCCGAGCGGCTCGTTCATGTCGGTGACGAACGCGGTGGCTCGGCGATTGAAGCGCGCGGAGAGTTCGACGAGGAGCGCCGCCAGCTTCTCGGCGTCATGCGGGTCTTGCATGAATGCGGCGCGACCGCTTTTTACGTCGAACACGAATGCGTTCGCGCCGCCGGCCACTTTCTTCGAAGCGATCGATGCTGCGATCAGACCCATCGACGGAACCGTTCCCGTGTGATCCCGCAATTTGTACAAATGCTTATCGGCGGGAGCAAGCGCGTCGGTTTGCGCGGCAATCGCGCAGCCGATGCGTTCCACTTGTGCGATGAACGCCTGCGGCGAAAGATTCACGTTGAATCCGGGAATCATTTCGAGTTTATCGATCGTTCCGCCCGTATGCCCGAGCGCCCGTCCTGAAAGTTTGGCGACATGCGCACCGCATGCGGCTGCAAGCGGAACCGCTACCAGCGAAACGATGTCGCTCACGCCGCCGGTGCTGTGCTTGTCCACGATGTCGCCGCGGTCGAACTGCAGTCGTTCGCCGCTGCGCACCATCGCATCGGTGAGCGCGTAGGTCTCGTCGACACTCATTCCGCGCCAGACGCATGCCATCAGCAGCGCCGCCATTTGCGCGTCGTCGATTTCATGCTGCATGAAGCCCGTAACGACATCGACCCACTGCTCGTCCGTCAGCGGCGCGCCCGCGCGCTTTTGTTCGATTGCGCGGCGCATCGTCATTTCGTCCATCGCGGCGTGGGTTTCGTTCCGCATCGCGGCGAAGCCCGCCGCAGTGCATTTGAATCCCGCACTCCCGCAGACGATCCACACCATTCCGCTCGCACCGCTCGCCGCTATCGTTTATGCGGCGCTGCTGATCGGAACGGCCCTAATCACGATGCGGCGGCCGATCGGCGGCGTGTGCATTTTGATACTCGTGCAGCCGTTCGCGGTCTACGCCGACATCTTCGGCACGACCATCACGCTATCGAAAGTCGCGCTCGTCGGCGCGCTGCTCGGATGCATCGCCTTTCCCGGCGCTTTTGCCAAGCTGCGCGAGCGCGCGCCGGCAAAGCTGCTCCTTGCGGGGGTTCTCGTCATCGCAGCAATGCTGCTGTCCATCCTGCAGGCCGCGCACCACATGCCGGTGCTGCGCGAGGTGCTCAAAGGCATAGAGTATTTGGCGCTGTTCTGCGTCGTTTATGCGGCGTACCGGCTCGAGCCGAACCGGCGACCGATTCGGATTGCCGTCGTCGCCGTAACGATCGCCGTAGCGCTCGCCAGTCTCGCGCAAGAAATTCTCGGCGCGCCGTCGGTATTGCTCGTTCACGGACACGCAACGCCGCGCATCGCGGGACCGCTCGAAGGCCCAAACCAGCTTGCCGGTTATCTCGAAATTTCATTGCCGCTGATCTTTGCATTTTGCATCGAGCAATCGGAGATGTTCGTCCACCTGGCGTTATGCCTCGCACTCTTCGCCGACGTGCTCACGTTCTCGCGCGGAGGCGGGATCGGCGCAATCGCCGGAATTGCGACTGTCGGCGTCGTCTATCGGCGGCGCGATCTGCGCGACGCATTCATTTACGCGGGGCTTGGAGTACTGCTCGGTGCGATCGTTGCCGCGTTTTGGGGGGTCGTCGCACATTCGATCGGACTCTTTCGCTTTTGGTCGTTCGCGCGAGTGGAAAACGCCGGCGGCGTAGGCACGCGCCCGCAGCTCTGGCGCGCCGCGTTCGAACTATGGCAGCGGCATCCGCTCCTGGGCGTAGGGGCCGGGAATTTCGAATTAGATTTGCCGCTCGTCGGCTTGAACGGAATTCGCACGCACGCGAATAGTCTTTACCTGCAGGCGCTTGTGGAAGGCGGCATCCCGCAGCTTGCTGCCACCCTCTACCTGGTGTACGTTTCGATCGCGACGTTTTTGCGCGAGGCCGCCGGTTCGCCGCTGATCGCCGCCGCGCTGGGTGCGTCGATTGCACTCGCGCTGCACCAAATTTTCGATTATTTAATCTTCTATCCGAAAATCGGCGGCTGGTGGTGGATTCTCCTAGCCTTGGGTGTGGCGGAGCTTGTGCGCCTGAAGCGAACGCAGGCGCCATGCGAGTAATCGCGGGAGTTCCTCTCGCATTTGCCGGAGCCGCGATCCTCTGCCGCCTGTGGCTGCTGCACCCGCCGAGAGCCATAGCAATCGACCTCGCACAGCCCGTGCCGGTCGTGACGTACTGGCAGACGTTCGGGTCAGCAATGTGGCTCGCGCTCTTCATCGCAGTCGCGGTCGGCGGCTGGTGCTACGCGGCTGCTCTTCGCGACGCGCTTGCGGGAACGTTCGCCCGCACACATCGCGCGCTTTGGGCAATCGGCGTTGCGAGCGCGGCAGCGCTGGTTGCCGCCATCGCGTTTCCCGTAATCTTTTCGAGTGACGTCTACGCATACGGCGCGTACGGCGTCATGGCGCAGCACAGCATCGATCCGTACGCGCACGACGTGCTGCGTCTGCACGACCCGCTCGTCCGCGCTGCGATTTGGCAATGGAGCAATCCGCCGCCGGTGTGCGTGTACGGTCCGCTCTTCGTCGAACTGGCGCGCGCCGTCGTGACTCTGCTCGGCGGATTCGGCCCGGCCGCGCAGCTCCTCGGGCTGCGCGTCGCCGCATCGCTCGCGCTGATTGCGTGCGGACCGCTGCTGTACGCGGCGCTTCGCGGCTACCCGTCCTCGCAGCGCATTGGTGCCGCAATCGGCATCACGCTCAATCCGATTGCAATTTGGTCGTGCGCCGAAGGCCACAACGATGCGCTGATGCTGGTCGTCGTTTTATTCGGCGTGACGCTCGTGCGCAGTTCGAAACCGCTTGCGGGCGCGTTCGCCATTGCCTGCTCGTGCTTGGTTAAAGCGCCCGGCATCGCGGCCGCGTTTGCGCTGGCGGTCTATTCGTGGCCGGTCCGCGGCCGGTTTGCACGCGTCGTTGCCGGCGCGGCAATCGGCACTGCACTCACCGCGCTCATTGCGCTGCCGTTCGAATGGGGCGTTCGTAACGTGCTCGTGCCGCACGGTCACTATACGCCGCAGTTTTCACTGCAGTATTTGGGCTCGCTGATTGCCGGCAACTACGGCATCGCGGCTGCGCTGATCGGCATCGGCGCGCTCGCCATCGCCGGTCTGCGGCAAACGGTAATGGGCCGTCGAGAAGGGTTTGCGCTGCTTGCGCTCGCGCTCTGGCTTGTGATTCCGAACCCGTACCCGTGGTATGCGCTGTGGATTCTGCCCGTAGCCTTTGCATCGATCGGAACGCGCGGATCGTGGGCGATCATCATCGCATCGCTCGCAGCGGTGTTTCGCTATCTTCCCGACGCGACCACCGCTTCGTCGACTTCAACCAACGCGTTGGTAACGCTGTGCATGCTCGGCATTCCCTTTGCCGTTTACGCGGCGCGTCAGCGCGCGCAGAACGTCGTTACGTCGGCACCGCCCGGAAATCCGTAAAGCGGTCCTTGGTCCTGCTGCCTGCCGTTCTCGGTGACGCGATCGTAGGTCTCTTCCTGACGCGCTAGCGTCGCGTCGATATCGTGCGTAAGCGAGACAACGTCGCTTTGCAGTGCCGTGCGCGCCGCTTGCGGCGTGCGCCCAAACCCGCTCGCGGTGCCGCCCGCGCCCAAAACGATCCGCTGCGCGATCGTCCTCGCACCGCGGGTGTGAACGTTCCACGTCGCGGCCGGTTTCGATGCGTTCAAGCGAAATGCGATGCGGGCGCTCGCGCTATACCCTCGGTTCGTATGCGCGACCCTGACCGCACTCATGTGCGCGATCGCACGGTACTGCATTCGCCCGACGCACGGTGACGAAGCGGTCGCCGCCGCAAGAACAAAAAGGCCGATCACCCGCGCGATTTTCGAGCGCCACAACCCCAGGCCTCCGGCAAGTGTTAAAGAAGGCGACCATCATGACCACGACGATCGAACCGACCGAGACGGCCGCGCGCGCCGGACTCGCCGAGGCGTTGCTTTGCGCCATTCCGGCGTCCAGCCGCGCGTTCACGACTGCGATCGAGCGGTTACGCGCGGGCCGCGGCGCGTTCGCGCTGCACGAAACGATCGGCTCGGCGCGTCCTGCCTTGCTCGCTTCGCTCTATCGCGCGATGGGCGGTCAAGTCGTCGTCGTCGTTCCAACCGCCGACGTTGCCGAGCGCACGTTCGCAGATCTGCTGTACTATTTCGGCGAACCGGAACCGCAGAGCGTTTCGCTGCTTCGCTCGCGCGACGAGACCGTGGGCGCAATCGAAAGCCCCTCTGAGCGCAGCGCGCGCATGACCTTCTTTGCAGACGCGCTCGACGGCAAACCGGGCATCGCCATTGTGCCCGTCGCCGCGCTGCGGCAGTACGTGATGCCTCACGCGGTTTTTTCTGCCGAACGCTTCGCGTTGAAAGTCGGCGAAGACGCCGGCTGGGACGCGACGCAGAAGCGACTGTATCGCTTGGGCTACGAGCGCGCCGACATCGTGAGCGCGGCCGGTGAATTCGCGGTTCGCGGCGGGATTCTCGACGTGTTCGCAGCCTCGGCGGACGCACCCGCGCGCGTCGAGTTTTTCGGTGACACAGTCGAGAGCATTCGCCCCTTCGGCTTGGAATCGCAGCGCAGCGAGGGCGAGCGCGAACGCCTCGACATCATTCCGTGGAGCGAGATTCCGCGCGACGAAATCTATCGCACGCGCGCGATCGAACGCTTCACCGAACCGGCGAA